>CAIRWP010000117.1 GCA_903882335.1 uncultured Opitutia bacterium
ATCGAAAGCTGGTTCACGGAGAACAAACTCGTGCCATCGAAGGACTTGGTGCCGGTCAGCGTCAGCGTCTTCGGGGTGATCGAGGCCTGGTAGCCGATGATCGTCGAAGGCACGACGTAGTCGCTGAGCATCGAGCCACTGCGCGAGACCACGGAAGTCAGCGTGACGCCCGTGATGTCGATACGGTTGGCCGAGACGACGTCTGCGGAGTTGTAGGCGGCGGCGGTGCCGGTCGCAAAGGCGATGGTGTCCCCGGCGATGAGTCCGCTGGTCACCGGGATGTTCGTAATGGCGAGATTACCCGTCAGCGCGGTCGTACCGTCGTAGACCTTGGAAGCGGTACCGAGCGTCCCCAAGGTCAGGGTGATCGGGGTGATGGTCGCGGCGACGGAGGCCGTGCCAGAGACGGCGTAGTCGGACAGCTGGCTGCCCGCGGTAGAACTGGTCAGCGTCCGGACCGAGAGACCGCTGGCGACCAAGGAAGTCGCCGTCGCCACGTTGGCGCTGTTGAATCGCACCGCCGCGGCGCCGAGGGTGACGACGTCGCCGGGGAGGAGATTGCTCGTCGCGTAAGTTGGGACGATGGCGCCGATGAGATCGGTGGTACCGTCGTAGGGCTTGGTGACATTCGTGTTGGTGAGCGTGACGCCGATCGGCCGGGGCGTGATGCGGACGGTGGTCGTCGCGCCCGCGAGGGTGTAATTGCTCGCCCGGCCAGTGCCGTCCGCGAGGCTGAGCCCGCCGAGGCCGCTGAGACTATTGGCACCGACGACGCGGGCGCTGTTCGCCGTGAGATTGGCGCCGGTGACCGCCAGGGTCTGGCCGGCGACGCCGGTGGCGACCACATGGGCCGCTGGCAAGAAGACGGCGGTGCCGTCATAGACCTTGCTCGCCGCCAGACGGACGGTCGCCGGGGTGACGGTGATGGTGTCGAACGTGGCCGGGAGGGCGTAGTTCGCGGCCCGGCCAGTGGGGCCGGAGACGGAGATCGTACCGCCGGTGAAAGCCCCACCCTGATAGGTGCCGACATCCGCGGCGCCAAGCGTAGCGGTACCGGCGCTCAGGAGGACGACCTCCCCCGCGAGGGCGCCGCTCACCGCGAGCTGGGCCGCGGCGACCGAAGTCGCGGCGTCATAGACCTTCGCACCGCTGACCGCCAACGGCCGCGGGGTGATGGTCACGGAGCTCGTCGCACCGGCGAGCCGGTAATTGGAGGCAAGCCCCGAACCGTCAAGCAGCGTCAGCGCCGTGGGGTTAAGGATGATGTTGCCGGCCTCGACGTCGGCCGAGCGGGCCACCGCCGTCCCCGACACGTTGAGCGTCTGGCCACCGATCGTGCCTCCGACCGAGATCTGGGCCGCGGTGAGGTTGGCGGTGCCGTCATAGACCTTCGTGGCGGCCAAGGAGACCGCGCGCGGGACAATGCTGAGCGACTCGGCGCTGGTCGTATCGTAGACGATGGTGAAGCCGGACTTCGGGCTCAGGCCGGATCCGACCAGGGCGTAGGTCCCGACGTTGTCGCCGGTCGTCGCGGAGGGCGTCCAGGTGACCGTGCCGGTCGCATAGGTCGTGAGCTGGGCCGGAGTGACATTCGCGCCATTATAGAAATAGGTCGTGGTGCCGGCGGCCGCTGAGGGGTCCTCACCGTAGGCCACGCTGAGGATGGGCGCCCGGACGACGAGTTTCCCCAGCCCAGGATTGGCATCGAAGATGCGGTAGATGCTCCCCGGCGCGAGGGTGACGGTGTAGTTAGGATTGCTGGTCGCGAGGGTCCCCTGCCCCACCTCGTAGACGCCCGGAGCCTGCACCACCGTGCTCGCGCTGCCGTCGAAGGTGAGCGCACCGGTGATCGTCGTGCTGGTCTGGGCGTTCTTGAGTCCGGTGAAAGTATAATTTCCCTCGGTGGTCGCATAGAGGGCCTTATCAAGC
>CAIRWP010000118.1 GCA_903882335.1 uncultured Opitutia bacterium
CAGCGCCGCATTCTCTACGCGATGATGCGGGAAGGCCTCGTCCACAACCGCCCGTTCGACAAGTGCGCCGGCGTCGTCGGCGAAGTGCTGAAGAACTACCACCCGCACGGCGACAGCTCCGTGTACGACACGCTTGTCCGCCTCGCCCAGAACTGGGTGATGCGCTACCAGTTGATCGAGCCGCAAGGCAACTTCGGCTCCGTCGACGGCGATCCGCCCGCGGCCTACCGTTACACCGAGTGCCGCCTCTCCGAGGTCTCGTCCGAGCTCCTCGCCGACATCGATGAGGATACGGTGGACTTCATCCCGAACTACAAGGAGTCGACCACTGAGCCGACCGTCCTCCCGTGCGCCTTGCCTCACCTGCTGATGAACGGTTCGACCGGCATCGCGGTCGGTATGACGACCAACATCCCGCCCCATAACCTCAGCGAGCTTGTCGAGGCGACCTGCCTCATCATCGACAAGCCCGGCGCCACCGTCGAGGACCTCGAGAAGATCATCATCGGCCCGGACTTCCCGACCGGCGGCGTCATCAACGGCAAGGACGGCATCAAGCAGTACCTCCGCACCGGCCGCGGCATCATCCGCGTCCGCGGCGTCGCCCACACGGAGGAGATGAAGAACGGCAAGGAGCAGATCGTCCTCACGGAGCTGCCCTATAACGTCAATCGCTCCTCCCTGGTGAAGCACATCGCCCAACTGTGCACCGACAAGGTGCTGGATGAGGTCTCCGACCTCCGCGACGAGTCCGACGAAAACACGCGCGTCGTCATCGAGCTCAAGCGCAACGAGAACCCGAAGGTCGTCATCAACAAGCTCTACAAGCACACGAACTTCGAGAACTCGTTCGGCGTGATCCTGCTGGCCCTCGACAAGCGTCGCCCGAAGCAGATGAACATCCGCGAGCTGCTCGAGTGTTTCGTCGAGCACCGCCGGGACGTGGTCACCCGCCGTACCCGCTTCCGCCTGCGGAAGGCCGAGGACCGCGCCCACATCCTGGAAGGCTTCAAGATCGCCCTGCGCAACCTGGACGACTTCGTGAAGATCATCCGCGCCGCGACCAACCGCGACGAGGCCCGGGCAAAGCTGATGGCCAAGTACGGCCTCAGCGAACGCCAGGCCGTGGCCATCCTCGACCTCCGCCTCTACCAGCTCACCGGACTGGAGCGCGATAAGATCGAGGCCGAGTACCGCGAACTGATGGCGCTCGTCGAAGAACTCCGCAGCATCCTCTCGAGCGAGCTGAAGCTGCTCACCCTGATCAAGAAGGAGCTGCGCGACGCCGCCAAGAAGCACATCGGCCCCCGCAAGACGAAGGTCAACGCCCAGGAAGGGGACCTTTCGATGGAAGACATCGTCGCCAACGAAGGCTGCGTGGTCACCGTCTCGCATGCCGGCTTCATCAAACGTACGCCGGTCGCCCAGTATCGCCTCCAGCGGCGCGGCGGCAAGGGCACCAAGGGCGCCGAACTCTCCAAGGCCGCGTCCGACGACGACAGCGACTTCATCGAGCACCTCTTCACGGCCAATACCCACGACCATATCCTGTTCTTCATGAACAACGGCCGCGTGTACGTGGAGAAGGTCTACGAGATCGAGGAGGCTAACCGCGCCTCGCGCGGCAAGTCGATCGCCCGCCTCCTCGACCTCAAGGATGACGAGAAGCTGGCCGCGATGGTCTGCGTCTCGAACTTCGAGGAGGGCAAGTTCCTCATGATGTGTACCGCCAACGGTACGATCAAGAAGACCGAAATCTCGAAGTACGCCAACTACCGCAAGGGCGGCATCATCGGCATCAACATCGAGCACGGCGACCGCCTGATCTCCACCAAGCTGACCAACGGCGATAACGAGGTCGTGATGATCTCGCAGTCTGGCATGTCGATCCGCTTCCATGAATCCGACGTCCGCTCCATGGGTCGCGACACCACCGGCGTTGCGGGTATGAGGCTCGACACGGGCGACCAGGTGAAGGCGATGGAAGTCGTCGACCCCGCCTGTACGCTCCTCGTCGTCGGCATCGACGGCATCGGCAAGCGCACCCCGTTCGACGATCCTGAGACCAAGGAGCCGGTCTATCGCAAGCAGACCCGCGGCGGCAAGGGCGTCATCGCGATCAGCACCGAGGTGGGCGTCGCCGGCGCGCTCAGCGTCCAGGAAGCCGACGAGGTCATGCTGCTCACCAAGGGCGGCCAGTCCATCCGCACCAAGGTGTCGGACATCCGTTGCACGGCGGGCCGCAACACCAAGGGCGTCCGCGTCATGCGCCTCAAGGATGGCGAGTCGCTCCTCGGCATCTCCAAGGTCGAACGGTCCGACGAGGAAGAGGAGAACGCTGCCAAGCCCGCCGCGGAATAAGCGGCGGGCGAGGTCCGGAACGAGGGGCGCCTTCGGCGCCCCTTTTTTGCGCCCGGCGGCCCCGCTTAGGCGCGTTCCAGCGCCGCGATGCACTCGACGTGCCGGGTCTGGGGGAAGAGGTCGAACGGGCGGACCGAGATGACCTTCCAGCCCTTGGCGCAGAGGTATTTCACGTCGCGTGCCTGGGTGTCGGGCGCGCAGCTGACGTAGACGATACGGCGCGGGCCGAACGCGTCCAGCTGGTCGAGGAAAGCTTCATCGCAACCCTTGCGGGGCGGGTCGACGATCACGGCGGACTCGCTGCCCTCGACGGGGATCTTCTTGAAGATCGATTCCGCGGACCCGGCGATGAAGCGGCAGTTGAGGAACCGATTGAGCGTCGCGTTCTCCGCGGCCTTGCGGGCGGCCTCGGCGCTGACCTCGACGCCGTTGACGGACTCGAAGCGGCGGGCCCCCGACAGGGCGAAGAGGCCGGAGCCGCAGTAGGTGTCGACGAGGTGCTTCGCGCCGGAGTCGTGCGCGAGCTGGATGGCATGGCCGACGAACTGCTCGAGGACGGAGGGGTTGTTCTGGAAGAACTCGCCGGCCAGGAATTTCAGCTGGATGGCGCCGACCTTCTCGGTGACGACCTGGCGGGGGTCCGTCACCACGCCTTCCTCGCAGTCGCGGAAGAGCAGGGTGGCCCCGCGTTCGAAGCGGCCGGGGTTGCCGCGGATGTCCTTGCGGGCCCGGGCCAGGCTGGCGTTGATCGCGTCGGTCGCGATGGGGCACTTCGGCACATCGATGACGCGACGCGAGGTGCCCGCGGCGAGGAAGCCGATCGGGAAGTCGGCCCGGCGGGGCGTCATGAAGTGCGGGGTGATCTTCGACCGGTAGCCATACTGCTTCGGCGACGGGTGGCAGGGGTCGACGTCGACCTTGAGCCCGCCCAGGCGTTCGAAGGCTTCCGCGACCTGGCGGCGCTTCCACTCGAGCTGCTGCGGGTAGGCGAGGTTCTGGTACTGGCAGCCGCCGCATTCGCCGAAGAGGTCGCAGCGCGGCTGGACGCGGTGGGGCGAGGGGACGACGACGCGCACGAGGTCGCCGCGGGAGAAGTTGGCGGAGTTGTGCCAGATCCGGGCCACGACTTTCTCGCCGGGCAAGGCGCCGGCGACGAAGACGACCCAGCCCTCGACGCGGGCGAGGCCTTCGCCGAGGTTGGTGATCGTCGCAATCTCGAGTTCCACCTCCTGATGGTAGGTGAACTTGCCGGGCCGGAACTTCGAGGCGTCGGGCTTGCGGGACTGGGGCGTTTCGAAATCGGACATGGGGACAAAGTCCGCCTCCGCCCCCCGGAGGTCGAGACTTATCCCCCGCCGGCCCCGCCCCGGACGGCTTTCCTTGCCCTGCGGCGGGTCTTGGTGCTCACTTCCGCCGTGTCCGAAGAGGTCATCCAGAGCCGTCAGAATCCCCGCGTGCAGGCGCTGGCCCGCCTGCGCGACCGCGCCGAGCGCGACGCCCGCCGGCTATTCCTGGTCGAGGGTTTCCGCGAGCTCACCCGCGCCTTGGAGCGCTCGGTGAAGGTCGAGGAGGTCTATTTCTGCCCGTCCATGTTCCGCGGCTCCGAGACCGCCGAACTCGTGACCCGCGCCCGCGCCGCCGGTATCCCCTGCTGTGAACTGGGTGTCTCGGCCTTCGAAAAGGTCAGCGGCCGCGAAGGGCCCGACGGCCTCCTGGGCGTCGCCCAGACCTGGGACTGCTCCTTGGAGCGCCTCCGACTCTCCGCCGCACCCCTGCTGTTGGTCGCCGAATCGGTGGAGAAGCCGGGCAACCTCGGCGCCTTGCTGCGCACGGCGGATTCCGCCGGGTGCGACGCCTTGGTCATCTGCGACCCGATCACCGACGCCTTCAACCCGAACGTGGTGCGGTCCTCGCAGGGCGCGCTTTTCTCGGTGCCGGTGGCGGTCTGCTCCTCCGCGGAAGCCGTGGCCTGGATGAAGGCCCGGGGTATCCGCTCGCTGGCGACCTCGCCGGCGGCCACGAAGACCTTCTGGGATGTCGATTGCCGTGGGCCCAGTGCCCTCCTGCTCGGTTCGGAGAAGGATGGCTTGAGCGACTTCCTCCTCGGCGCCGCCGCGGAGAAGATCTCCATCCCGCAGGCCGGTCTATCGGATTCCCTCAACGTCTCGATGGCCGCCGGCATCGTGCTGTTCGAGGCCGTCCGGCAGCGTCGGAAATAGGCGCAAATAAGCAGGCCGGGCTTGGGGCCCGGCCTGACTTGGCGGAACGGGCGACCGACTTCAGCCGATGGCCTTGGCGACCAAGTCGTCGAGCTTCTTGCCGTCGACGGCGAAGGCGCGGATACCTTCGGCGGTCTTCTCCGTGGCCATGGCGTCCTCGTTGTGGTGCCAGCGGAATTCCTTCTCGCCCCACGCCTTGGCGGCTTCGCCCTCGGCCTTGGCGGCGGTCTCGTCGAGGGCCTTCGGCACGGCGGCCGAGTCCTTGGAGAGCTCGTCGAGCAGGTTCGGGGCGATGGTCAGGAGGTCGCAACCGCAGAGGGCCTTGATCTGGCCGACGTTGCGGAAGGAGGCGCCCATGACCTCGGTCTTGATGCCGTGGCGCTTGTAGTAGGCGAAGATGCGGCGGACGGACTGCACACCGGGGTCGTTGGCGCCGGCGGAGGCGGCTTCGTTCCAGTTGGCGCCCTGGGCCTTCTTGTGCCAGTCGTAGATGCGGCCGACGAACGGGGAGATGAGCTGGACCTTGGCGTCGGCGCAGGCGACGGCCTGGGCGAAGGAGAAGAGGAGGGTCAGGTTGCAGCGGATGCCTTCCTTCTCGAGCTCGGCGGCGGCCTGGATGCCTTCCCAGGTGGAGGCCATCTTCACGAGGATGCG
>CAIRWP010000119.1 GCA_903882335.1 uncultured Opitutia bacterium
ACCTCGCGGTCGCGCGCTGCCTGCCGGTCCGCCAGGCCCTCGGCCAGTTCCTCGCCGGCCACGCGCCCGCCGATCTCGTGCGCGGCCTGCGCACCGTCGCGGTCGCGCATGGCGCCGGTCTCGCCGGCGAAGCTACCGGCCTGCTCGCCTGGATGAAGGGTTGCCTCACGCATTGTGCCGGGCTCTCGCGTTCGCACCTCGACGCCACGTTCGCGCTCTCCGCGCAGGCGCCGTCCGGGGACAACCTCGCCGCGGAATGGACGTTCGCCGACGGCGCCCGCTTCTCCTGGGAGCACGCCGATCAGGGCACGCGCGCCATCATCACCTTCAGCCGCAGTCGCCAGCCCGCACCCGTGGCCCAGCGCGTCGCCCTGATGGGGGCGCCCGAGGCGCTGTCGGAAGCGGTGTTCTTTTAAGCGGTTAGCGGTTAGGCGTTGGCGGTTAGGGGGCGTTCCTTTAGAACAACTTCCTGATTTCCACGGCGGCCGCTTTGCCTTTGGTTCGGGCCTCCTCCGGGACGTGCTCGAGGAGATCCTTGATCGCGGTTCGCAGACCCTCATCGTCTTTGGGGTCGCAGGCAATGAGCCAGGCGGCGCCTTCCACTTCGTTTTTCGCCACACCATACCCGAGGACGAGCATTAGCCCGTACTTGAACATGCCCCTGGGGTGGCCTTGCGAGGCGGAAAGTTTGAACCAGCGGACGGCTTCCTCCCTTTTCCCTGCGTCGCTACTCTCCATCAACAGCGAGCCGAGGTTGCCTTGGGCGACGGGGTGACCCTGCGTCGCGGCTTTCCTTAGCCAAACATTGCCTTCGGCCTGTTCGGAGGCGCTTCTGTCTGGTTCTGTCAGGCAGACGCTGAGCTCAAGCTGGGCGCTGGCGTCGCCAAGCTCGGCCGCCTTGCGGAACCAAGAGAGCATCTGCTTCTCATCCTCCGGTACGCCATCCCCGTCGCGATACGAAATGGCCAGGGTATTCATCGCCCTGGGATACCCTTGTTCCGCCGCCTTTCGGCACCACTTGGCAGCTTCCTCGGGGTCTGCCGAGGTGCCGAATCCTGCATGGTACATGCCCGCCAGTTCATACTGGTCCTTCGCCTTGCCTCCCTGGGCCAGTGCGAACTGGGCCCTGAAGGCGCGGGAGGCAGCCAGCCACCGTGCGCCGCTCGCGTAGATCGGATGGAGCTCGATTTTATCGGTGATGCCCCGGGCGAGGCCCCGCGCTTTGGTCAGGTCCAGGCTGTCCGCGCCTCGCCTGAATTCCTTGGCGGCCGCGCGGTCCTCGTCGTCGCCCATCATCTCGCCGACCAAGATCCAGGCGAGGCCGAGCGCGACGTTCTTGGTGGTTCCTCGGGCGAGGATATGGTTCACGCCCAGCCGGATGCTCGCGGTGGCGTTGCCCTGCATCGCCGATTTGCGGAGCCATTCGTTGGCCTTCCGCGCCTGCGCGACCTCGTTCGTCTGGCCGAGTTCCATCGCCAGGTTTGCCTGGGCAATCGGGTGGCCGTGGGTCGCCGACAACTCCAGCCAGCGGCGGGCTTCCTTCGCGTCGGCCTCGACCCCTTCGCCGCTCTCGTAGCACTGGGCCAGGCTGAGCTCGGCGTCCGCGTTCTGCTTGGCGGCCGCCAGGCGGAACCAGCGCAGGGCCTCTTTGTGGTCCTTGGGACGGATTTCCCCGCGCTGGCAGACCTGTCCATACGCGAAATACGCGTCTTCGTTACCGCTTTCCGCGGCGCGGCGCATCCATTCGGCGGCGAGGGGCTTGTCAATCGGCGTGCCGAAGCCGAGCAGGTGGTCGATGGCGCGTTCAAGCATCGCCTTGGGGTCGCCGGCTTCGGCGCGTTTCACCGCATCGGCGAAAAGCGCCGCCTGCTCGGCCGGGGAGGCGCCCTTCGATCCGTCCGTCGGCTTCGGCGACTCGGCGCGCAGGGTCACGTTGAGCAGGAGCAGCAGGAGCCAGATACGGACGCGCATATTATTATAGAAACTTTAATTTTATCCGGCGGGCGGGAGGTCAGCAAGGGGCGGCCCGCTCCCGGCCACAGGCATTAGCCGTCCCGTCCGTCATCCTGCGCAGCATTAGCGGCGCTCATCGCCCACCGCTTACGGTCCTCTCCTTCGCGCAGTCTTCCGTCGCTCGGCTCGGGCGACCGGGGCCTGCGCCGGATCACGCGGGATCGCGGTTAGGCAATAACGCCGTCGGCCCGCGGCAACGTCGCCAGCATCCGCCGGTTCGCCTGGTCTTCGCTGATGCGGGTGACGATGAGGTAGAGCAGCACGGCCGAGGCGACCGAGCAGGCTAGCCAGACCATCTGGACTTTCGTGGCATACATCCCGGAGGGCAGGTCCGTCACTTGGATGTACTTGCTGACATACTGGCCGAGGAAAATGGAGAGCAACCAGGCCATCCACCAGAAGATCAGCAGCGGCGACGTGCCGGGGGCGCCCGCTCCGGGGAAGCTGTGCTTCCAGAGCTGTCGCATGCAACGGAAGGGGATCCAGAAGTTGCGAAGGGGATGATGTAGGAGGCGGCGACGATTTCCGGCTCGTCCGAGAGCCCGACGGCCCCCTGGGCGCGCGCGTTCACGTGGGCGCGGTAGCTCCAGACCATGACGCTCACGCCGGTGACGACGTAGATACCGATGCGGAGGTAGGCCATGACTTCCATCACCAGGTCGTTGGCCGCGCCCTCGGCCTCGGTGAAGTCGCCCCCGGCGAAGAGCTTCCACTGCAACGCCGTCGCGGCCATCGACGCAAGGTTGGCGAGCAGGCTGAGGCCGAGCAACGTCCGCGTCATCGCCGCCACGGGTCGGATATCCTTGTACACGTAGGTCCGGATCTTCGGCAGGGGAGGCGGGGTCACGCGCCGAACCTACCCTGATGGATTTTTCGAGACTAGCCCAAAAAATTCGCGAGCCGCGCGTCAAGTGCGGCGCGGCGACCGACATCTTCTTTCAGGCCAAGCTGTTCTCCTTCATCCAGGCGACGAGCTGCACGAAGGCCTTGGCGCGGTGGCTGATCTTGTCCTTCTCCTTGGAGGAGAGCTGGCCGAAGGTCTTCTCATGGTTCGCCGGCACGAAGAGGCTGTCGTAGCCGAACCCTTCGGTGCCGACCTCGGCCTCGAGGATCTTGCCCCAGCACTGGCCCACGAATTTACCGACTTCCTGGTTGGGCCCGAGGAGGATGAGGTGGCACTCGAAGCGCGCGCCGCGCTTATGGAGAGGCGCCTTCTTCATGGCCTCGAGCAGCTTGGCCCGGTTCTGGGCGTCGGTCGCGCCGACGCCGGCATAGATGGCGGAGTCGACGCCCGGGCCGCCTTGCAAGGCATCGCAACAAAGGCCGCTGTCGTCGGCGAGGACCCAGGCTTTCTGTGGGGTGATCTCGCGGAGAGCGTTGGCCTTCAGGCGGCAGTTGCCGTTAAAGGTGCCGGTGATTTCTTCGACATACGGCATGCCTCCGAGGTCCTTCGCTGAGCGGACTTTAACCGCGAGTCGCGCTTGCGCGAACATGCGCCCGAATTCCTCGGCCTTATGTGTATTGCCCGTCGCCAGGTAGATATCCATGCCCGCAATGTGAGTGACCGCCAGGGAGAAGGCAAGGGGTCGAACAAAGGGCTAGGGCCAGGGCCAGGACTAGGGCTGGAAACGGATTTTGAAGGTTCAGGACAGTATCATGGCTAGGTTGCGAGATTTCCTAGCCCTGACCCTAGCCCAAGCCCTGGCCCTAAATGGATTGTTTCCGCCCCCTTCCTCGGCCAAGGTCATCCCCGGCGTTCGGCCTAACCGCCAACCGCTAACCGCTTCCCCCCTCTCCGCTTCCGTCCCTTGTCCCTCCGCTGCCTCATCACCGCCGGCCCGACCCGCGAGTTCCTGGACCCGGTCCGGTTCGTCAGCAACCCGTCGACGGGTAAGATGGGGTATGCCTTGGCCGCCGCCGCCCGCGCCGCGGGTTGGACGGTCGACCTGGTTTCGGGTCCGGTCTCCCTGCCCGAGCCCGACGGGGTCATGGTTTACCCGGTGATCACCGCGGCCGAGATGCTGCGCCAGACCGACGCCTTGTTCGGGCCGTGCGACGTCCTGATTATGACGGCCGCGGTCAGCGACTGGCGCCCGAAGGTCAGCCACCCCCAGAAGTTGAAGAAGACCGGCGAGGGCCTGTCCGTGGAGTTCGAGCCGACCGAGGACATCCTCGCCACGCTCGCCCGCCGCCGCCGGCCCGACCAGCTCCTCGTGGGCTTCGCCGCCGAGACCGAGAACCTCGAGGCCCATGCCTTGGCCAAGCTCGACCGCAAGGGGGCCGACCTCATCGCCGCCAACTCCGTCGCCGGCCCGCACGGCGCTTTCGGGTCCGACCAGAACAAGCTCATCCTTCTCGGGCGCGACGGCTTCCGCGAGGTCCTCGGACCCGGGGCCAAGAACGCCGTCGCCGCCTCCCTGATCACCCGCCTCGCCGCCCTGCTCGCGGCGCGCGCCCGTTGACCATGTCGCGCCGTCGCAATAGCTCGCTCGACCGCGTGCTCGGCCGCCTGGAAGGCCTCGACGCGCAGAACCTCGCCATCCTCGCGCGCCGCCTTGAGCGGGAGCGCGACCTCATGGAGACCGTCCTCGACACGCTCCGCGAGGGGGTGCTCGTGCTGGCGCAGGACGGCTCCGTCGAATACGCCAACGCGGCCGCCGTCGTGCTGCTCGGCGCGGACCCGGCCGAGGTCAACGGTACGGAACTCCGCCGCTTCTCGCCCGACCTCGCCGCCGCGCTGGACCTGCCGACCGACGTCGAGGGCATGGCCCGCGAGCTCGAGGTCCGCTACCCCGAGCCGCGCGTGCTTCGCGTGCACCTTGCGCGCGTCGCCGACGCCCATTCGGCCGAGCGCACGCGCCGCGTCGCCGTGCTGAGCGACGTCACCGCGGAGCGCACCCAGACCGAAGACCGCGTCGAGAGCGAGCGCATCGATTCCATCATGGCCCTCGCCGCCGGCGTCGCCCATGAGGTCGGCAACCCGCTCAACGCGATCGGTATCCACCTGCAGCTCCTGCGCCGCGAGGCGGAGAAGCTCGGCGACACCCCGGCCGCCCAGAAGGTCCGCCAGGCCGCCGAGGTCTGCCAGGGCGAGATCAAGCGGCTCGACGGCATCGTCCGCGATTTCCTCGGTGCCATCCGCCCGACCCCGCCGAACCTCGCCGAGACCGACCTCGTCTCCGTCGTCGCCGAGGCCATGGCCTTGCTGCGCGACCAGATGGAGCAGCTGGGCGTGCGCGTGCAGGTCGACCTCCCGGGCTCGTTGCCCGCGATCCTCGCCGACCGCAACCAGGTCAAGCAGGCCCTCTTCAATGTCACCAAGAACGCCCTCGAGGCGATGGACCGCGGCGGCGACCTGTTCGTGAGCCTGTCGTCCGACGACGAGTGGGCGGTGCTGTCCATCCGCGATACGGGGGTGGGGATCCCGGCCGACAAGCTGACGCGGGTCTTCGATGCCTATTACACGACCAAGGCCTCCGGTGGCGGCCTCGGCATGCTCATCCTCCTCAAGATCATGCGGGCCCACGGGGGGTCGGTCGATATCCGCAGTACCCCCGACGTGGGCACCACCGTGACCCTGCGTTTCCCGCTCAAGCAGCGTAGGGTCCGTACCTTGGAAGCTCCGCGGGCTTGAAACCTCGGCCGTTTCCCGCAGTCTAACCTTTCTCCTCCATGCGCCTTGTCCTCTGCCTCCTCGCCTTGCCCCTCGCCGTCCTCGCCGAGGACAAGCCCCTGCCGCTCGTCCTGCCCAAGTCCGTCGCGCTCGGCACGCCGAAGCCCATGAAGATCGACAACCTTGAGCCGCCGGCCAAGGGCCCGCGCGTGCTGCCCAAGGTGCCGGCCGAGGCGAAGAACCTCGCCCTCGGCTGCCCGGTGACCTCCTCCGCCAAGGAGGCCGCCGCCGGTGACTTCTCCTTCCTGACCGACGGTGACAAGGGCGGCGAAGAGGGCTTCGAGGTCGAACTGCCCCGCGGCCACCAGTGGATGCAGGTCGAGCTCCCGAAGACCGCCGAGATCCACGCCATCGCCGTCTGGCACTTCCACCGCGAGCGTCGTGTCTACTTCTCCGTGGTCGTGCAGATCTCCGACGACCCCGACTTCAAGACCGGCGTGACGACCGTCTACAATAGCGACGCCGAAGGCGAGCTGGGCTTCGGCAAGGGCAAGGACTACGTCTACTACGAGTCCAACGAGGGCCGCGTCATCCCCGTCGCCGCCGTCAAGGGCCGCTACGTGCGCTTCCACTCCAAGGGTAACTCGGCTTCGCCGTCGAACGACTACATCGAGGCCGAAATCTGGGGCGTCCCCGCCAAGTAAGCCCGACTTTGCTTGAATCGTCCCGGCTTCCGACCACCTTGGAGTCGTGAAGGTTCTCCGAGCCAAGTCCGCCGGGTTCTGCTGGGGTGTCGAGCGCGCCATCGATATCGCCCGGGAGTATGCCCAGAAAGGCCGTCACCCCGTCTACACCGATGGGCCGTTGATCCATAACCGCCAGATGATGGAGGTCCTCACCGGCGAAGGTATCCGCGAGGTCGGCGATTACCGCAGCCAGGACAAACTCACCGTGTCGCCGGAGACCGCCGCCGCCGCCGTGATGGTCGTGCGCGCCCACGGCATCTCCCCCGAACGCCGCGCGTACCTCAAGACGCTCGGCATGGAGTTCCGCGACGCCACCTGCCCCGACGTCGGCATCATCGCCGGCAAGGTCCGCCTCCACGCCAAGAAAGGCTTCCGCACCGTCATCTTCGGCGACCCCCAGCACCCCGAGGTCATCGGCCTGCTCGGTTACGCGGAAGGGCAGGGGCACGTCATCTCCGGGCCGGCCGATATCGACGCGCTGCCGGACCTGGGCGAAAAGGTCTGCATGGTCTCGCAGTCCACGATGTTCACCGACGAGTTCGAGCGGCTCGCGGAGCGCCTCCGGGGCCGATTCCCCGGCGCCCTCGTCTTCGACACCATCTGCGGGGCGACGAAGGACCGGCAGTCCGACGTCGTGGAGCTGCGCCGGCAGGGCTGCGAGGCGATCGTCGTGATCGGCGGCCGCCACTCCGCCAACACCGTCAAGCTCGCCAAACTCGTCGAACTGCAGGAGCTGCCTTGCTTCCACGTCGAGACCGCGACGGAGCTCGACCTGTCGGCGCTCGGGCGTTTCCGGACCGTCGGGGTCACGGCGGGCGCCTCAACGCCGGCCTTCCTCATCGACGAGGTCTGCCGCAAGCTCGAGACCTTGCCCTGAAAGCCCGTTCCGGGGCTGGTTTCCGTGGTAAATCGGCCCCCGGTTTATCATGCCGGCGGGCCCCTCCCGCCTTGCCTCCCCCCGACTCCGCTTCTTAATGACGGACACTATGGGACCCTTCCTCATCTTCCTCGGTATCTTGCTCGTCGGCCTGCTCGTCCTGGCCGTCATCGTCGTCGGCATGTACAACGGCCTCGTGACGCTGCGGAACGTCTTCCGCAACGCTTTCGCCCAGGTCGACGTGCAGCTCAAGCGTCGCCACGACCTGATCCCGAACCTCGTCGAAACCGCCAAGGGTTACATGGCCCACGAGAGCGGCACCCTGACCGCCGTCATCGAAGCCCGCGCCAAGGCCACCCAGGCCAACGTCCGTTTTGCCGGTAACCCGAACGATCCCGCCGCCATGCGCGACCTCAGCCAGGCCGAAGCCGGCCTGAGCGGGGCCCTCGGCAAACTGATGGTCGTCTCCGAGCAGTACCCTCAGCTCAAGGCCGACACCACGATGCGCGCCCTGATGGAGGAACTGACCTCGACCGAGAACCGCATCGCTTTCTCGCGCCAAGCCTACAACGACGCCGTCTTATCCTATAACAACGGCCGCGAGGTCTTCCCGCAGGTGCTCGTCGCGAACACCTTCGGTTTCGTCGCCGCCGAGTTCTTCAAGGCCGAAGAAGCCGATAAGGTTGCCCCGACGGTGAAGTTCTAAGCGCTCGCCGCTAACGGCCCATGGCCGCCACGATGAACTTCTTCCGGGC
>CAIRWP010000120.1 GCA_903882335.1 uncultured Opitutia bacterium
CAGGTCGGCTTCCGCGACGGGGGAGTGGCCGTTGGCGACCGCCCAAGCCTCGACGTGCGGGGCCAGGTAAGCGCGATCGATCTTCCCGATGGGCAGACGGGGAACGGAACGACGCCAGCGGTCGGCGTAGTCGGCCGGAACGTCGACCTGGTCCCAGGCGCGCAGAGGGCAGCGTCGTTCCAGGCAACCGAACGAACGCTCGGCCCGGAACCAAAGCCGGCGCCAGAACCACGCAGGTCCGAGATGAGCAAGGGCCGAGAGGTACAAGGGAATCAGCGGATCTGCCCGCGGGTGTCGATCAGGGCCTTGCCGGCCAGATCCGCCAAGGTCAGCGAACCGAAGGCGCGGTGATCGACCAGGAGGACGATGGCGTCCGCCCGGGCCAACGCGGCTGGGAGGTCGACGAGCTCGGCGCGACCGGCGAGGGCCACGGGCAAGGTGGTGATGTGCGGCTCCACCGCCAGCACCCGGTAACCCTCGGCGGCCAGGTGAACGGCGATATCCAGCGCCGGGGATTCGCGGAGGTCGTCGACGTTCGCCTTGAACGCCAGGCCGAGGCAGGCCACCGCCGCGCCGGGCGCCACCTGCGCGCGGATCCGCGCCAGCACATGGCCCGGCTTCGCGTCATTCACCTCGCGCGCCGTCCGCAGGAGGCGCGCCTCCGCGGGGGCGGCGTCGACGATGAACCAGGGGTCGACCGCGATGCAATGGCCGCCGACGCCCGGGCCGGGCTGCAGGATCTTCACGCGCGGGTGCCGGTTGGCCAGGCGGATGAGTTCCCAGACATCGACGCCGAGCCGGTCGCAGATCATCGACAGCTCGTTCGCAAAGGCGATGTTGACGTCGCGGAACGCGTTCTCGGTCAGTTTGGCGAGCTCGGCCGTGCGGGCGTCCGTCACGAAGATCTGCGCCGCGCAGAAAATCTCGTAGAGGGCCTTCGCCCGGGCAGAGGCCTCGGGGGTGAGGCCGCCGACGATGCGGTCGTTGGCGATCAGTTCCTTGAGCATCTGGCCAGGTAGGATCCGCTCGGGACAATGGGCGTAGAGCAGGCCATCGACCGCGCGGCCGCGCTGGCGCAGCTCGTCCTCAATCCAAGCCTTCACCTTCTCTGTGGTGCCCACCGGCGAGGTCGACTCCAGCACGATGAGATTGCCGGGGGCGACGACGGCGGCGAGCGAGCGGGCCGCCGCCTCGACGAAACTCAGGTCCGGCCGGCGACCACCGGCCGCGTCGACCGTGAAGGGCGTCGGTACCGCGATGATGAAAGTGTCCGCCGCCGCCGGCGCGGTCGCGGCGCGCAGGTTACCCGACTGTACCGCGGCGCGGACCAGCACGTCGAGGTCGGGCTCCTGGATATGGATACGCCCGCTGTTGATGGTGGCGACCACCTCGGGGGCGATATCGACCCCGAGCACGGAACGACCCTTGGTCGCGAAGATCGACGCGGTGGGCAGGCCGATGTAGCCGAGGCCGAGGACGCAGAGCGAGGACATTTGTATCGAGGAAAAGAGGGGCTGAAGGGAGGGCCAGAGGGCCGGATGAAAGCTAGAGGCTTAGTTGACCAGAGGCTCGTAGGCTCAGATCTGATAAACGAGCTGGCCGGTTGACCCGTTGACCGGCGGGCAAGGTGAGATGCGTGGTTGATTTGTTGATCGGTTGGCAAGTTGGCCGGAGAGACAAGCTGGCTGGCCGGTTGACCTGTTGACCGGCGGGCAAGGGAGGCAGCGGGCTTAACTCAAAGGGGAGCCGTGGTCCGAGACCTGAGACCCTAAATGGTTTTTCTTCGTGTCAACCGGCCAACGGGTCAACGGGTCAACTTGTGGCGTATCGCTCTGGCCAACTGGCCCACGGGTCAACGGGTCAACTTTGTGCCGGCTTCATCCCCTGCAGGCGGATCGCCCAACGGGATACTTCCGCGAGCTCGTCGAGCGGGATCGGGGCGGGGCCGCCGGCACCGACGGCGGCGAGGAAAGCGGCGAGCGCCTCGGCATGGCCTTTGCCGCGGGCGGGGCCGCCGAGCCAGGCGGGACGCGCGGTGGCGCCGGGTAGGTTCGTCGCGCGCAAAGACCGCCAGTTCTCGATGGCGGCGGACCAGCCATCACCGGAGACGGTGAGGTGTTCCTTCGGCAGGTGCGCCGGCAGGTCGGTGCGATAATTCAGCGTCGCTTGGTCGCCGTTGGCGAAGCCGAGCTCGAAGCAACCACCATCCTGACCATCGGTATCGCGCGAGATCGCGCGGGCGGACACCAAGGCGGCACCGGCCAGATAACGAAGCAGATCGATGAAATGGCAGGCCTCGCCGACGATGCGTCCCCCGCCCTGCCGCGGATCGAGCGCCCAGTGATCGGCCGGCAGGCGGCCGGCATTGACGTCGACGACGAACCGGCGAGGGCCGGGCTGCGTGGCTAACGCGCCACGCAGGCGGACAGCCAACGGGGCGAAGCGACGATTGAAGCCGACGGCGAGGACCCAGGATGACGACCGCGCGACGGCCAGCGTGGCGTCGAGGTCGGCCTCGGTCAGCGCGAGGGGTTTCTCAACCCAGACCGGCTTGCCGGCACGGAGCGTGGCACGCGCGAGCTCGCCATGGTCGTCGTGCCGCGTCGCGACGAAGACCGCCTTTAAGGCCGAGTCGGCGAGCACCGTCCGCGCCTCGGTGGTGGCGGTCCACGCCTCGCCGGCGAGAAGCTTGGCCGAAAGTCCGTTCGCGGAAGCGTAGATGGAGGGCTCAGCGCCCAGCCGGCGGAGTTCCGGCACAAGCACCCGGGCGGCGAAGTTGCCGCACCCGATGAGTCCGACCGCGCGGGCCGGCCGCGAGGCGACCAACCCCGGGATTGTCCGTCCCGCCGCCTCCGGCGCGACGGCATAATCGATGAGTAGCCCGTAGGCGCCGGGCCGTCGCAGGTCATCGTAGATCCCCGGCGCCGCGGAGAACGGCTGGCGCGCGGTCAGCAGCGGGGCGACGTCGAGCGCCCCG
>CAIRWP010000121.1 GCA_903882335.1 uncultured Opitutia bacterium
ACTTCAACTCGAGAACGACACGGCCGCGTGGATCCTGGAACCCGACGGCCGCTTGACGGGAGCGAAGCCCGGCAAGACACCCAAAGCCGCCGCCTATGCGAATCGCGTCCCGTCCGTTGGCCGGGAAAACCTGCTGTCCTCGACCCGCCTCGGTGAACGTTCCCCGGACGGTCGCTGGCGCGTGACGCTCAAGGACGGAAACGTGCTGCTGACGGAGGAAGCCCGCCCCGAGACGGCGCGCGCCCTGACCCAGGACGGAAAACCCCAGGATGGCTGGGTCGGCCCCGTCTCCTGGGCCCCGGACGGGAAGCACTTCGCCCTGTGGCGCGAACGGGTCGTGCCGATCCGTCAGTACACCGTCGTCGATTCGCTCAAGGGCACCAAGAAGGACGTCCCGTACGACAAGCCGGGCGACGACAAGACCGAGCGGCTACCCTGGGTCTTCGCCGTCAGCGGAGAGGCTCCTTCGACGCCTTCACGGGAAGTCCTCCCGCTGACGATGAACACGGATCGCCTCGACTGGACCTCGGACAGCCGTCGGCTCCGCAGCCACTACGTGAAGCGCGGCTTCACGGGCCACGGGATCGTCGAATTCTCGGCCGACACCCGCCGCTGGCGGACGCTACTCGTCGAGGAGGATCCGAAGTTCGTCTTCACCTACGGGAGCCGCTACCGCCACGACCTCGATGAGAACCGGACCCTCTGGGCTTCGGAGCGGAGCGGCTTCAACCAGCTTTACCTGGTCGACCTGACGACCGGCCGCACGCTCAACCCGGTGACGAGCGGCCCCGGCATCATGAAGCAGGTCATCGAGGTCGACGCCAAGTCCGGCGAACTCCTCTACCTCGGCATCGGTCGCGCGGCCGGCGAGAACCCCTATCAGCAACACCTCTACCGCACCGACCTGAAGGGCCGCCCGCCGCTCGACCTGACGCCGGGCGACGCGCACCATGCGGTGGAGTTCTCACCGGGGCGCAAGTACTTCATCGACTCCGCCTCCCGCGTCGACCTCGCCCCGACCCTCACGCTGCGCGCCAGCGCGGACGGCCGCGCCCTGGCGACTTTGCTGACCGGCAGCCTGGACAAGCTCAAGGCGGCCGGCTGGCAGGAACCTATCCGCTTCCGCACCAAGGATCGCGACGGCAAGTTCGATATCTGGGGCGTGGTGAACCGGCCCTACCCGTTCGACCCGAAGAAGAAGTATCCGGTGCTCGAGCATATCTACGCGGGGCCGCAGGACTCGTTCGTGCCGCGTTCCTTCAGCTTCTGGAACAACAACCACCGGGAGCCGACGTTCAACGGTTTCTACGTCGTGCAGGTCGACGGACGCGGCACGTGGAACCGCGGCAAGGAGTTCCACCAGGAGGCTTGGCGGAACCTGCGCGACGCCGGTTTTCCGGACCGCATCCGCTGGCTGAGCGAGTTCGCGAAGATCGAACCCGCCATGGACCTGGGCCGGGTGGGCATCTTCGGCGGCTCGGCCGGCGGGCAGAACACCGCGCACGCCCTGCTGCGTCATGGCGACTTCTACCGCGCCGGCGCCGCCGATTGCGGCTGCTACGACAACCGCGTCGACAAGCTCTGGTGGAACGAGCAATGGATGGGCTACCCGATCGGCCCGTGGTACGCGGCCAACTCCTGCGCCACGGACGCCGCCAACCTCCGCGGCCGCCTCTTCCTCACCGTCGGCGAGTCGGACGCCAACGTGGATGTGAAGTGCACCTACGACCTCCGCGATGCCTTGCTGGCCGCCGGCAAGCAAGACCACTTCGAGCTGCACGTCGTCCCCGGGGCCGGCCACGGGGCCTGCGAACGGCCGGACATGCGCGCCAAACGTCTGCGTTTCTTCATCGACCAGCTACGCCCTCCCGTGGGAGGATAAGGGATGGAACCCGCCCCCGGCCTGATCGAGCTCCGGCTCAACCACGTCGGCCAGCTCTTCAATACCATGGATCCGTCGCCGTTCCACGAACGCGACCTAGACCATGACGCCGAGGAATTCATTGTCAGCTGGGCGCGCGAACTGCGCATCCAAGGCCGGAAGGAACTGCGACTAAGGGTCGTGCTGCATCAGGCGGCAGACCCGGCGGTGACCGAATTGGTCCGCCAATCCCTCCGCCATTATTTCGCCTACCGCGCCGAGGTGAGCCGGCGCGAACTGCACGGACTGCTGCGGGAGGGGCGTACGGCGCTCGGCATCGGTCTTACGTTCCTGGCGGCGACGCTGACCCTGCGCGGCCTGCTGCCCGCCGCCGGCTGGGGCGACTGGGTCCGCGAGGGCCTGACCATCTGCGGTTGGGTCGGACTCTGGAAGCCCATCGACATCCACCTCTACCGGTGGTGGCCGCTGCGGGCGCAGGCCAGGTTACAGGCCCGGCTTTCGGCCTGCCCGGTCGAAGTCGATTTCCAGCCCCTGTCGCCCCCTTCCTGACCGGTTAACGTGCCCTCCGGGGGGTAACTTACGATTTTTTTACGTGGGGTATTGACAGGGTGGTCACACCCCCCAATCCCAAACCTCCCGCATGCTTAATTTCGCGAGCCAGTGCCTAGACCAGACCAAGGCCCTCCTCAAACTCAACCTTGGTTCCCTTGCCCCGGACGGCTCCGTGACCCCCGTGCCCGGCGAGGTCTCCCGCGCCGACGAACCCGGCCACGCCGCCCTCGCCTTCGGGGAATATTATCGCGCCACCGGTGAACTGACCCTCGACCGCGCGAACATCGTCGAAATCGTCGCCCGCACGATCACCGCCCAGGTCCGTCTCAGCAAAGGCTCCGACAACGGGATGGCTTTCGCCTGCCTCGGTCTGCTCGCCTTCGGTCCCACCCGCGAACGCAACCCCGTCTGGGAGAAACTCGATGAGGCGACCCGTCAGCTCATCGACGAACGCCTCGCGATCGAGCACGATCACCATGACCACGTCCAGGCGTTCGACATCGCCAAGGCGGTTTGCCGCTTCTCCTTCGGCCTGACCAAGAAGGACGAGACCGGACCGCTCGTCGACCGTTTCGTCGACCGCATCAACGCCAGCGCCTCCGGCGGCTTCCATGACGAGGCTTCACGCGCCGCGCACGCCGAGAACTTCGGCGGCGCCTTCGACCTATACGGGGTCGTCGCCCTGATCTTCATCCGCCAGGCCCTCCAGCTTCACGCCAACATCCAACTGCGCGACCAGAAGCTCCCGAAGCTCCGGACCCACGCGGAGAAATACCTTCGCGTCATCCTCGACACGACGCGCGAGGACGGCCTCGGCTGGTGCTACGGTCGCGGCATCGGCGCCTATGGCCAGATGCACTGCGTCACGCTCCTGCTGCAGGCCCTCCGCGACCGCTGGATTCCCGTGGACAAGGAGGCCCTCGCCCGCGACCTGGTCCGCCGGCTCTACGCGAACTTCTTCACGACTTTCTTCGACGCCGAGCACGGCCTCATCGTCGTCCGCGACGCGGAACGCGACACCATCCCGGGCCACACGACCCGCATGGCGAACTTCGACGCCGCCCGCTACCTCTCGCAGTGGTCCCGCCTGGCCAAGACCATCGGCGGAGCCATGGAGGTTGTGAAGCCAGTCGGCAAGGCGGCCGTCTGCCGCTTCTTCTCCTTCGACAAGTCGCCGCGCAAGGAACAGGGCCTGCTTTCCTACCAGGACCCCACCTCCGGCCTGCACATCATCCTGCCGCTGGTCTCCGCCGGTATCCACCGCGCCAGCGACTCCCTCGCCTTTCCGCACATGCCGGGCGTCTTCGACTGGCCTTCCAACCTGGCCGTCAGCCCGTTCATCCCGGAGTTCACGATCGCCGGGAAGTCCTTCACCCCTTCCTTCTACGGCAAGAATGCGCAAGTAGCGATGGGCACCAAGCCCGGCACCTACCATTTTCGCTACGAGCAGCCCGACCTCATCGACCGCGACGAGAAGCTGTCCGCCAATGTGGCGTCCCTCAAGGTCGACTGGGAATTTAGCGGCGGCCGCATCGTCGGGCGTTTCCTGCTAACCGCGAAGGCGGCCGTCACCCTCGACGAGTTCCGTCTGGTCCTGCCCATCGCCGCGACCCATTCACGCATGACGCCGGGCAATGCGCTCGTGCTCGGACCCGAATCCCACCGCTGCGAGGTCCTGAAGGATGACTTCCACGCCGCGTGGGCGGAGACCCGCGTCGTCAGCGAGGATGCCCGCCATCGCACGTGCTGGGGTAAGGTGCACTACTACCAGACCTTGCTCCGGGACAAGCCCCTCGCCCTGCGCGCGGGCCAGACCTACGGCTTCGACATCGCCTACGAGCCGCACGTCGTCCGGGCCGCCGACTGAGGAGCGCTTCTGGGGTTGTCCTGCCCGGCCTCCTTCCCTATCCCTCAAGGGTCCGCCATGCCCCGCAAGTTCTACCTGACCACCGCGATCGACTACGCCAACGGCGCCCCGCACCTCGGGCACGCCTACGAGAAGGTTTTGGCCGACGTCATCGCCCGGCGCCAACGTCTGCTCGGCCGTCCGACCCATTTCCTGACCGGCCTCGATGAGCACGGCCAGAAGGTGCAGCAGACCGCCCAGAAGCGCGGCATCGAGCCGCAGGTGCTCGTCGACGAGGTGGCCGTGGTCTTCCAGGCGATGCTGGCCGAACTGAACATCTCGAACGACGACTATATCCGGACGACCGAGCCCCGCCATCAGCGCGTCGTGCAGGACTTCCTGCAACGCCTGTTCGACCAGGGCCTGATTTTCAAGGCGACCAAGTCCGGCTGGTATTCCGTCCGGCAGGAGCAGTTCCTGTCCGATAAAGACCGCGCGGAGGATGGCTCGTGGCCGGAGATTTACGGCGAGGTCACCCAGACGACCGAGGAGAACTACTACTTCAAGCTCTCGCAGTTCCAGGGCTGGCTCGGGGAGCACATCCAGTCGCACCCCGATTTCATCACGCCGCGTTTCCGCCGCAACCAAGTGCTCGAGTTCCTCAAGGAACCGCTGAACGATCTCTGCATCTCCCGCCCGAAGACCCGCCTGACCTGGGGCATCGAACTGCCCTTCGATCGGTCGTTCGTCACCTACGTCTGGTTCGACGCGCTCACCAATTACTATTCCGCCGTCATGGACCAGGGTCTCTGGCCCGCGGATGTGCATGTGATCGGCAAGGATATCCTGTCGCCGCCCCACGCGGTCTACTGGCCTTGCATGCTGAAGGCGCTCGGCCTCGAGACACCCCGTCAGCTACTCGTCCACGGTTGGTGGACCGTCAACAACCAGAAGGCCTCGAAGAGCGCCGGCAACGCCACCGACACGCTCGGCTTCGCGCGCTCGCACGGCACGGATGCCTTCCGCTACTACCTTTGCCGCGAGATGGTGGTCGGTCAGGATGCGGACTTCTCCCCGACCACCTTCGAGAACCGCTACAAGGCCGATCTGGGTAACAACCTGGGCAACCTCGTCAACCGGCTCCTCAACATGGTCGGACGCAACTACGCCGGCAAGGTCCCCGCGCCGGGCGCGGACGAGGAGCACGAACAGCATCTCCGGAAGCTATGGTCGGAGACCCTGGCGAAGTTCGACGAAGCCTGCGCGGAATTCCAGATCTCCCATGCGCTCGAGGCCCTCTGGGTCTTCGTCAGCGCCCTCAACGCTTACATCGAGACCCGGGCCCCGTGGAAACTCGCCAAGTCGGCCGACGCCGCCGATCGCGCCCGGCTAGATTCGTGCCTGGCCTACGTGGCCGAAGGCCTGCGCCTCATCGGTACGCTGCTCCTGCCGGTCATGCCCGCGACGGCCGCCAAGCTGCTCGCGAACATCGGCCGCCCCGTCCCGACGGATTACGCAGGCCAGCTCGCCTGGTCAACGGTGGGCACCGGCTCCGCGGTGGCGGAAAAGTGCATCCTTTTCCCCCCGATCGAGCCCCCGCCCGCCCCTTCGCCGGCCTGAGTTGGACAAACCGGCTTTCCTCCGCATCTTCGTAGCGTGGCCGAACTGACCGCAGTCGACGAAGCCCTGGCCCTGGCCGAGGCCGAACGTCTCCGTGCCGGCGAGGGGTATGTCGTCTACACCTTCCCGGTCGCGGAACTCGACGCCCTCGCGGTGCTGGAGACCTTGGATGAACCGGCGCCCCGTGGTTATTTTGAAAACCCTTCCCGCCAGAGGGCGCACGCCGCCGGCGCCCCGGTCGCGACCTGGACCGGCCGCGGCCCCGGACGTTTTCTCTCGGCCGACGCGTGGCTCCGCCGCCTGCACGCCTCGCTGACCTGCGTCGGCGGTAGTCCCCGCGTCATCGCCACTTTCCCCTTCTACCCAGGGGACGAGACCCAAGGCCTGGAGGCCCGCCTTTTCCTCCCGGCCTGGCAGGTAGTCACCGAGCAAGGTCGCACGACCGTGACGCTCGCCGAGCCCGCGACTCCGGGCTGCACCGAACGCCTGGCGCTGCGCGTCGAGCAGTTCCGGCGCTTCGCCTACCGTTCGACGCCGCCCCCGCCGCGGGCCCAGGTGCCGACGGTCCTGAGCGAGGTAGGCGGGGATTGGTTTCCTTCGGCTGTCCGGCGGGCCACGGAACTGATCAAGGAGGGGGCGTTCGAGAAGATCGTGCTCAGCCGCGCGTTCGACTGGCGGCGCGCGGACGCCGTCAATCTTTACGCGACCCTGCATCGGCTGCGGCGCGCCAACCCACCCTGCCATACCTTCCTGGTCGACGAACCGGAGGGCGCCCTGATCGGCGCGACCCCGGAGACGCTCCTATCGCTTTTTGACGGGGCGGTCCGCACCGAATCGGTCGCCGGGACCACCCGCCGCGGGGACTCGGCCTCGGAAGATGCGAGCCTCGCGGAGGCCCTCCTCAGCAGCGACAAGGACCTGCGCGAACACAGCGCGGTCACCGCCTCCATCCTGCGCCGCCTCCGCATGGTCGGCGTCCTCGCGGCGAATTCGCGCCATCCCGAGCTTTTACGTCTCGGTAACGTCATGCATCTGCGTACCCCGATCGAAGGGACCATGCCCGCCGATCGACGTTTCCTCGAGGTAGCCGGCGAGCTTCACCCGACCCCCGCGGTCGGCGGCAAGCCGCGCGACCTCGCGCTGCCCTTCATCCCGGGCTTCGAGCCGCACACCCGCGGCCTTTACACCGGTGCCGTCGGCTGGGTCGGCGCGGATGGCCTCACGGGGAAACTTTTCGTGGCACTGCGCTGCGCCCGGATCGACGGGACCACGGCGCGGGCCTTCGCCGGCGCGGGCATCGTGGCCGGTTCCGACCCCGTGGCCGAATCCACGGAGACCGAGATGAAACTTCGCACCATCCTCGAGGCGCTGGTCTGACATGAAGGTCGTCCTACAACGGGTCACCGCCGCGGCGGTCACCGTCGACGGCGTGGTCGTCGGTCGGATCGGCCGAGGCTACCTCCTGCTCGTGGGCCTGGCCGTCGGGGACGATGAGACCACCGTCCGCCGCCTCGCCGCCGAGGTCGCCAAGGCGCGGCTGATGCCCGATGCCCAGGGCAAGATGGGCGTCAACCTGCGGGACGCCGGCGCGGAAGCCCTCGCCGTCAGCCAGTTCACGCTCCTCGCCGATTTCACCAAGGGCAACCGTCCCTCGTTCAACGGCGCCGCCCGCCCAGAGGTCGCCCAGCCGCTCTTTGACCTGTTCACGCAGGAACTCGGCGCCCTTCTCGGCCGCCCGGTGCCGACCGGCGTCTTCGGCGCCGACATGGCCGTCGAACTGATGAACGATGGTCCCGTGACCGTGGTGCTCGAGTAGTTTAGGCTTAACCTCCTTGCCCGCCCTGCCTACCCCAGAGGTCCGCCATGCTTTCCGTCCGCATCATCCCTTGCCTCGATGTCCACGCCGGTCGCGTGGTCAAGGGGGTGAAGTTCGAGGAGCTACGGGATGCGGGCGACCCGGTCGCCGTCGCCGCCGCCTACGAGAAACAGGGGGCCGACGAACTGGTCTTCCTGGATATCACCGCCTCGAGCGACGGACGCAGCACGATGGTCGACGTCGTCGAGCGCACGGCTGACCAGGTCTTCATGCCTCTCACCGTCGGCGGCGGGCTCCGGTCCGTCGAGGATATCCGGACGATGCTGAACGCGGGCGCGGACAAGGTCTCCCTCAATACCTCGGCGGTCAAGGACCCCGGTCTCGTGCGCGAGGCCGCCCGTAAGTTCGGCCGCCAGTGCATCGTCGTCGCGATCGACGCGAAGCAGGTGGCGCCCGGTCGCTGGGAAGTCTTCACGCACGGCGGGCGCAACCCGACCGGCCTCGATGCGATCGCCTGGGCGCGCCAGGTCCATGACCTCGGCGCCGGGGAGATCCTGCTGACCAGCATGGACCGCGATGGCACCGCTTCGGGTTACGACGTCCCGCTGAACCGGGCCATCTCGTCCGCGGTGGAAGTCCCGGTCATCGCCTCCGGCGGCGCCGGAAACCTCCAGCACCTGGCCGACGTCCTCCAGGAGGGCGGTGCCAGCGCGGTGCTCGCGGCCAGCATCTTCCACTTCGGCACCTTCACCGTGCGTCAGGCCAAGGAACACCTCCGCGCCGCCGGCCTGCCTGTCCGGCTCTGAGCTCAGGCCTTCGCCGGGGCCTTCGGCATGACCAAGACTTTGTCGACCCGCGGCCCGTCCATATCGACGACCTCGAACAGGTGACCGACGGCCTCCACGCGGTCGCCTTCCTCGGGGATGCGACCGAGCGCGCGCATGATGAAACCGGCGATGACGGTGAAGCCGCCGGAGCCTTCGCCAGGGAATCGCCCGACGATGCCGGTCGCCTCGCGGAAATCATCCAAGGTGACCACGGCGTCGACCAGCCAGCTGCCATCGTCACGCCGGCGGATCGGCTTGGGCTTGGCCACCGGCGAGCCTTCGTTCGGCAGGTCGCCGACGATGAACTCGAGCACGTCGTTGAGAGAGACGACCCCGCGGACATGACCGAACTCGTCGATCACCAGCGCGAGGTGCAACTTGTCGCGCCGGAAGCGCTCGAGGAGCTGGGTGCCGGTGCTCTGCTGGGTCACCGTCGGGGCCTCGGTCAGGAGGTCCTTGATGACGGCGGAGCCGACCAGCGAGAGATTGGCCCAGAGGCGCTTGACCGAAACCACGCCGAGGGGACGGTCCGGCGAGCCCTTGAAGACCGGGAACCAGGTATGACCAGAGGCGACCACTTTGCGCCAGTTGACCTCATCCGAGTCGTCGAGGTTCAGCCAGATGACCCGGTTACTGGGTGTCATGAGCTTCTCGGCGGTGATCTGATCTAGCCCGAGCGCCCCATGCACCATGCGGTGCTCGGCGGCATGCAGCACCCCGGAGGCCATCCCTTGGTCGACCATCATGCGCAGTTCATCCTCGGACATGGTGTCCTCCGGCGCGCGCCGGCGTCCGAACAAGCCGAGCACGAGGTCGGCGAGGCCGCTGAGGGCGCCGACCAAGGGTGAAGCCAACGAGGCCAGCAGGGCCATGGGCCGGGCGAGCACGACGGCCAGGGACTCCGGATTCGTCAGGCCGATGCGCTTCGGGATGATTTCCGCGCAGATGATGGTGAGCGAGCCGATGAAAAAGGAGACGAGGGCGCGGGAGACCGGCTCGGCGTTCTCGACGCACCAGGCCAGCGGGACCTTCTGCAGGTAAGGCACGAAGGCCATGGCGAGCGGCGCCCCGCCGTAGGTCGCGGCGATGATGCTGCCGAAGGTGAGGCCGACCTGCACGGTCGAGAGGAACCGGGAGGGGTTCGCCAGCAAGGCCAGGGCGGTCTGGGCGCCTTTGCTCCCCTGCTCCGCGAGCCGGGCCAGCCGCCGACGGTTGGAGGAGACCAAGGACATCTCCGCCAGCTCGAAGAAGGCGATGAAGGACCAGCAGACGGCTAGGAGGACGAATTCCACAGGTTTGCAGACAAGACCGCCCCGCCCCGTTCGTCAAATGGCTTGTTGCCGGCCGGGCGCTTCCTACGTTGGGAGGCGAATGGCGACCCATTTCGACGCAATCGTGGTTGGTAGCGGCATCGGCGGCCTGAGCTTCGCGCTCAACCTGGCCCGAGGTGGTCGTTCCGTGGCCATCGTCACCAAGAAGACCAGTTCGGAATCCAACACGAACTGGGCCCAGGGCGGGATCGCCTGTGTCACCGACCAGACCGACGACTTCGCCAGCCACGTGCAGGACACCCTAGCCGCGGGCGATGGGCTTTGCGACCTGGCCGCCGTTCGCCATATCATCGAGGGCGGCCCCGCGCGGGTCGCCGAACTCATCGCCTGGGGTGTGCGGTTCGAGAACGGGGCCGACGGACGACCGGACCTCGGACGCGAAGGCGGGCATACGCACCGCCGGATCCTCCATGCCCGCGACATGACGGGCCGGGCGATCGAATCGGCCCTGCTGCGCGCGGTGGCCGCCGCGCCCCACGTCCGGATGCTCGAGCACCACCTCGCG
>CAIRWP010000122.1 GCA_903882335.1 uncultured Opitutia bacterium
CAACGGGTCAACGGATCAATGGGGCAACTTTCCTGTCACGCGCTGCAACGTGTCGCTGTGGGCAATTTCTTTGCCATCGACCAGTACGCGAAGGCCGGCGCCGCGGTTGTAGCGCTTGCCGGTCTTGTCCCAGAGGATGGTGAGGGAGCGTCCGTGATAGCTGACGTTATCAAGGCAGAAGTAATCGATCACGCCATCAGGCACCAGTGGGTTGACTTCGACCAAGTCATCCGCGCGTGGACGGAGTCCGGCGAGACCCGTGATGATCAGGTCGCAATAAGTCGAGTGATTGTAATCGCGGCCGCGGGTTTTCGGAAACGGGCCGACCTTCATCCAGATACCCGTGTCGGGGTTGATCGACTCGTCGAGCCACGACACGACCTTGTTGTTGTCTACCTTTAGGCGGTGGCTGCGCGTGTAGGCTTTCAGGGTGTCGTAATACTCTTTTTTCCCGATCACGCCTTGGTGATAGTTGTTCAGCACATTGCCTAAGGCGGTCAGGGTCTGGGAGGTGGAGAAAGGCCAGCTTGCTCCGCACCACATGCAGCCGGCTGAGTTGATGAAGAACTTGGGATGGCGACGCTCAGCCACCGTCGGACCATAGGCACCGAGGAATCCCTGCGGGTCGGTCAACTGGCGCCAAGCCTCTTCATAGCCCTGACCATCTGCAGGCAGATTGAAATACCAGGGCACATAACCGAAGATTTCCCGGACCTTGACGAGCTGGCCTGGCGCGCATTCCTCAGCGACGGAGTTGGTGTATTGATTCATGGGCGCATTTTCGTGCCGCTTTACTTTGAAGAATTTTGCCTCAGAGTCCCACAGTTGGGTCTGTACCTGCTGGCGCAGGCGCTCGGCTTCGGCTCGATAGAGTTCGGCCTGATCTTTCCGGCCCGCTAATTCGGCAATCCGGGCAAGGGCCTGCGCCCCGCCAAACATATACGAGTTCATCGGTGGGCGGATGCCCGTGCCGCCGATGGAGAATTCCTGCCCCTCCCAAGAGTCTACCTGCCAATAAAGCCCATTGTCGAGCAGGCGGCTTTTCTGCCAGGCATGCAGTGCCGGGTTGCCTTGTTTCCATGCTTCGTGGTTTTTAATCAATCCATCGAGTAGCCCAGTGACGAAGGGCTTATCGCCGTTGACTAGGTACCGGGCATAGATGGCGTCGGTAATCCACTGGGAGTACTGCTTGCTCGCGCCCCCCGGGTCGCCGCCCTTGCCGAAATGAAACTGAGTGTAGTCGTCGATGACTTTGGCGTCACGGAGCCAGCGCCCTTCGTAGAGTTGGTGTCCTACCGGGCAGTTGATCGTGTTGTAGAGTTTACTCCAGCTGACCTTCGGCAGGAACTCCGTGACGACAAAGCCATCGGGGGTATGCCAGATGTGCTTGCGGTATGCCCACCAGCGAAAGTGGTAGGTCTCTTCAATCTCTTTATCGGAACACTCGAAGAGCGGGACATTTCGCTCCATCCAGGCGGCGGCTTGGTCGTTACGGATGACGGTGATCGAGCCATCGCTGGGTAAATCTAAGGCCGTATCGTCCGGGCGCTGCCCATTGAAGGTCGCGACATAGCTGCGCAATGCATCTGGCTTCAGGACGGCTGGGCGATGCTCGGCGAGGGGGGCGGCGAGTACGCCTACCTGCCAAACGAGGAACGTGATAAAGCGATAAGGACTCAAGGGTGGTGTTCGTTGACTGTCTGGCGAAAAGGTGAGCCTTCCTGCCCGCTGACCTCGGTCAGCGTACGGGCAGGGTGTGCCGGCTTATTGGGCGGTCTTCTTAGCCTTGCCCTTGGGCTGTGCGTTCGGGCTCAGTTTGACCAAGGCGATGGTCTCGTCGGTCTGCTTCTGCCAGAGGTCCGCGAGTTCCTTGGCCTTCTCCGGCATCTTGGCGGAGAGGTCGTGCTGTTCGGCGCGGTCGGTACGCAGGTCGTAGAGGGCCCACGGCTGGTCCTTGGCCGCGACGAGTTTCCAGTCGCCGACGCGCAGGGCGCGGTTGCCTTCGTGCAGCCACCAGAGGCTGGCGCGTTCGATGGTGACATCCTGCGCCAGCGCGAGGACGAGGCTCTTGCCGGGGGCCGGCGGGATGGGCTGGCCCTGCCAGTCCTTCGGCTTGGTTGCGCCGGCGAGCTCGAGGAGGGTGGGGACGATGTCGACGAGGTGGGCCGGGGTCTGGCGGAGTTCGCCACGGGCGGCGATGCCGGCGGGCCAGTGGGCGATCAAGGGCGTGCTGATGCCGCCCTCGTGCACCCAGGTCTTGTGGAGGCGGTGCGGGGTGTTGGCGGCGCTGGAGAAGCCGGGCCCGAGGCAGAGGTAGCTCGCGGCGCTGCCCATCGGGGCCTGCGGGTCGTGACCGCCGTCGCGCACCATGATCTCGGCGCTCGCGCCGTTATCGGAGGCGAAGAGGATGAGCGTGTTCTCGTAGGCGCCCATGGCCTTGAGCTGGGCGACGACGCGGCCGATGTCCTGGTCCATGCGGTCGACCATCGCGGCGTGGATGGCCATCTTCGTGGCTTGGAAGCGGCGCTGCTCCGGCGTCAGTTCGCCCCAGGGCAGCGGTCGGTTGACCTCGCCCGGGCCGAGTTTCTCGATGGCCGTCGGGAAGGCGTAGGGCGGGCCGACCTCGCGTTCCAGCGGCGAGAGCGTCGTCTTGGTCAGGCCCATCGACTGCTGGCGGGCGAAGCGGGCGGCGCGCATCGCCTCCCAGCCGTCGAGGTAGCGGTCGCGGTATTTCGCGATGTCCTCGGGCAAGGCGTGGAGCGGGAAGTGCGGGGCGATGTAGGCCAAGTAATGGAAGAAGGGCTTGCCGGAGTGGTTGGCGGCGTGGTCCTTCAGGCAGTCCAGCGCATGGTCGGTCGTGGCGGTCGTGGCGTAGTAGCCCTTCTCGTCCTCGGGGACCTTCACCGGCTGGTCGTCGATCGAGTTGCCGCGGGCGGTGAAAAAGTTGCCCTGGTTCTGCATGTTCAGGGAGCGGTCGAAGCCGGTCGGGAGGATCTTGCCGTCGATGTGCCACTTGCCGCTGTGGTAGTTGCGGTAGCCGGCCGTGCGGAGGAATTCCGGCACCAGGCGCGCCCAGGATTGGCGGACCCCTTGGCCGCCGCCGCCGAGACCCGGGAGGGCGTCGCGGTGGATCTGCTGGGCGTAGTAGCCGGAGAGCAGGGCGCTGCGTGAGGGCCAGCACCGCGCCGTGTTGTAGAACTGCGTGAAACGCAGGCCCTGCTTCGCCAGCGCGTCGAGGTTCGGCGTGGCGATCTCGCCGCCGTAGCACCCCAGGTCGGAGTAGCCGAGGTCATCGGCCATGATCAGGAGGATGTTGGGTCGCGGCGGGGCGGCGAGAGCCGACAAGGTGGCGAAGAGCAAAGCGAGCAGGGGGCGCATGGCAGGTGTTTTCAAATTACAGGGCAAAGCAGGAGGAGGGCAAAGACGGAAATGGGGCCAGACCTTTTTAAGAGGGTCTGACCCCATCGGGCCCCGTTGGTTCGACGCTTACTTCGTGGCGGGGTTAGCGGCCTTTTTCTTCCGACCGGCCTTAGCTTTGGCGTCTTCGGCGGCGAATTGCGCCTTGCTCGGAGGCGTCCAGTCCGCCGGAGCGGGGTTGGCTACGCTGAGCGGGAAGGCGTCGTCGGACGCTTTCATTTCTTCGCCGAGCCTTGCTTGGAGGCGACGCAGGGTCTCGGCGTGGGCCGGAATTTCGGCAAGGTTGGTCAGTTCGCGCGGGTCCTTCTCCAAGTCGAAGAGCTGGGTGCGGTCGACGAGCGGGTAGCGGATCAGCTTCCAGCGTCCGTCGCTGAAGGAGCGCATGCAGTCACGGTAGGCGAGGTAAGCCCCGTCGCGGACTGCCGGCTTTTCGCCGCGGAGCACCGGCGTCAGGTCGAGGCCATCGACGCCGTCCGGGGACTTGGCGCCGGCCAATGACACGAAGGTCGGGAAGAGGTCCATCAGGTAGGTGAACGCGGCGGTGCGTCCGTGGGGGATGCCGGGTCCGGCGATGACCAGCGGTACGTGCATGCCGCCGAATTCGTAGAGGTTCTGCTTGCCGAAGAGGCCATGCTCGCCGAGCGAAAGGCCGTTGTCCCCTGAGAAGACGATGATGGTGTTCTCCCACTGGCCGGTCTCCTTGAGCGCCGCGAAGATCCGGCCGACGTGGTGGTCAAGTCCGGTCACGCAGGCGTAATAGTCCGCAGTCTGCCGGCGGGTGTCCTCCGGGGTGCGCGGCCAAGGGGCGAGGCGTTCGTCCCGGACGGTCATCTCGCCGTTGTTCCAAAGGTGCTGCGGCCTGAACGCGGGAGACAGCGCGATGCGCGCGGGGTCATACATCGCGTGGAA
>CAIRWP010000123.1 GCA_903882335.1 uncultured Opitutia bacterium
GCATGCTGCCCTTCTTGTAGTCCTTGAAGGAGTCCTTGTTTTCGCCGGCAAGGACGCCATCGGCGACGGTCCAGAAGGCTTCGGTGCTGGCGGTCTTCCAACCGGTGAGGTCCTTGCCGTTGAAGGCGGGGGCGAAATCGGCCTTGGGCAGGGCTTCGGCGGCGCGGAGCGAGCCGACCAAGGCCAGGGCGAGGAGCGGGAGGAGGCGGAGGGAACGCATGGGGGTGCCGCCAAGACACCGCAAAGCGGCGCCGGTTGCAAGCCTCGGTCGTCTTTCAAATTGCCAGCCCCCGCCCGACCCCCTTAGCAAACGGATACCCCTATGCGCCCGCTCCTCCCCGCCCTCGCCCTCCTCGTCGCCGGTTCGTTCGCCTCCGCCGCCGAGGCGAAGTACGAGCTTGCCCCCGACTTCCTCAAGCCCGCCGAAGGCCGCAAGACCATCGGCAACGGCCACGGCGAGATCGCCGTCGACTCCGCCGGCCTCATCTACGTGAGCGTCCAGGAGAAGGACGCCGGCCTCCAGGTCTACGACCAGACCGGCAAGTTCGTGAAGGCCCTCAAGCTGCCGTCCTCCCTGCACGGCTTCGTCATCCGCAAGACCGACGAAGGTGAATTTATCTTCGCGGCCGTCCTCAACGAGCAGCGCGTCATCAAGTGTAAGCTCGACGGCACCGTGGTCATGGAGATCAAGAAGGAAGCCTTCCCCGAGGCCCAGGCCAAGGCCGGCCTCAAGCTGACCAACTGCGACGTCGCGGCGAACGGCGACATCTACGCTGTCGACGGCTACGGCAAGAGCTGGGTCTTCCAGTTCGATAAGACGGGCAAGTTCAAGCAGGTCTTCGGCGGCCCCACCCAGAAGGTCGCCGAGAAGGGTTTCGCCAACACCCACAAGGTCTTCGTCGATAACCGCTTCGCTCCAGCCCGCCTACTCTGCCTCGACCGCGGCAACAACCGCATGTTCCACCTCAACCTCGATGGCACCAACCCGCAGATGATTGCCGACAAGGGCCTGCGTAACCCGTCGTCCGCCTCATTCCATGGCGAGTTGATGTGCGTCGCCGAAATCGCCGGTCGCGTGTCCGTTTGGAATAAGGAAGGCAAGATGGTAGCCGAACTCGGCGCCAACGACCGCGTCGCCGAAGACAAGGCTAAGGGCACCAAGAAGGAGACGAACACCCCTGGTGTGCCGCCCACCGACTGGCGCACCGGCATCGTGACCTCACCGCACGGCATCACCTTTGACGGCAAGGGTAACATCCTCGAGACCGAGTGGAACCAGTTCGGTCGCGTGCTGCGCTGGGACACCAAGTGATCCGCGGCCTGCGTTCAGCCTGCCTGCTAGGGGGAGCATCGTTGCTCCCCCTGTTTGCGTCCGCCCATAACGGCGAGTGGTTGCTGGCGAAGCTGACCATCCCGGCCTCCGGCGAGGTCAGCCTCACCGTGACCGTGGACGCCGAGGCGAACTTCCTCATCAAGGACCGCGCGGATCTCGCCCGCGAGGCCAAGGAGCTGCTGCTCCTGAACGATGGCAAGGAGACCCGGCCCTGGAGCGAGGTCGCGCCGACCCCGAGCTTCGGGACGACCGACCGACTCGACCCGACCGCCCCGCTGAACCACACCCCGGAAGAGCTAGCGCGACGTTACACCCTCCTGCAGGCGACCTGGCGCTGGGACGACCCTCCGGCCAAGTTCACCTTGCGTGCACCCGAGAAGAGCCCGCACACCATGATCCTCTGGCTCGTCGACGAACGCCAGCCCAAGGGTGAGCCACGCTGGGTGATGCTCATCGGCGGCGACGAGTCGCCCCTGATCCAGCTGAGCGCCCCCGAACCCCGGCGAGAACTGCCTTGGTGGCTCAGCCCAGGCATCAGCGATTTCGTCATCCCGGCGCTCGCAACGGTGGCCGGGATGCTGCTGGTCTGGTTCGCCCTCAGCCTGAACCGCATCGGCGAATGGCTGGATCGGAAGCGGAAGCCTTAGGCCGTCACCGCCTCGACGAAACCCGTCCGGGCATCGAAGTGCGGGTTATGCCCGCTCTCCGGGAGCGTCACCAGATCGGCCACGGGAAAGTGCGCCCGGATCGTCGCGACATCCTCGTCGCGGATATAATCCGATTTCCCGCCGCGGATGAAGCGGGTCGGGCCGGCGAAGACCTCGCCCGGCACCAACGGGTTGCCCAAGATCGCGGGCAGGCCAGCGGTCAAAGCGGCGCGATTGACCGTCCAGCGCCAACGCCCCTCGGCGTCCTGTCCGAGGTTCGTCAGGATGAACTGCCGCATCCCCCACTCGGGGACCTGCGCGGTCAGCCGGGCCTCCGCGTCCTTGCGCGAGGTCACGGCGGCGAGGTCGAGCGCATTCATCGCAGCGAACTCGACGCGTACCCGGTCGGCGTAAGCGCGCGGGGCGATATCCACGATGGTGAGCCGGGTGACGAGGTCGGGCCGGTCCATCGCCAGACGCATCGCCGCCTTGCCGCCCATGCTATGGCCGACCAGGTGGACGGGTCCGAGCGCGAGCCGCTCGAGGCAGGCCACGACATCGCCGGCCAGCGCGGCGTAGGAACAATCGTCGCCCCAGGGGGAGACGCCATGATTGCGCAGGTCGGGCGCCAGCACCCGGCGCCCCGGCGCGGCCAAGGCCACGCCAGCGGACAGCCAGTTCCGGGCGGAACCGAGCAGCCCGTGGAGCACGACCAACGGGGCACCCGCTCCGCCCAGCTCGCGCACGGCCAACGTCAGCGGCAGGCTCACGAGACGATACGCGAGGCGGCGAAACTGATCCCAGACAGGTTCATCTCCAAACCCTTCGGGTTCGCCGAGACCCGGAGGCCGGTCTCCTTGGTGACGAGGCCCGCCCGGATCAGGCGGGTGAGATCCTTGTTGAGGGAACGCGAACCGACGTCCCCGCCGGCTTCGACCAGTTCCGGGATCCGCTCGAAACTACCGTCGGCCAGCATGCGGCGGGCCAGCGGATCCACGACGAAAACCTCGCAGGCGGGCAGGACGCCGGCGCCGTCGGCGCGGGGCACGAGCGTCTGGACCACCACGGCGCGCAGCACCGAGGCGATCGCGCGCCGGGCGAGGTTGAGCTGCTCGGGCGGGTAGAATTCGAACAGACGTTGCACCGCCTGCTGCGCGGAGCCGGCATGCAGGGTCGAGAGCACGAGATGCCCCGTCTCGGAAGCGTGCACGGCGGTCTCGAAGGTTTCGCGATCCCGCATCTCGCCCACGAGGATCACATCCGGATCCTGGCGCAGGGCGGCCTTAAGGCCGGCGGGGAAGTCCACCACGTCGATACCGACCTCGCGCTGGCTGAAACTGCACTTGGCGTCGGCGAAGAGGTACTCCACCGGATCCTCCAACGTGATCACATGCAGGGTGGTCGTCTCGTTGAGATGACGCATCATCGCGGCCAGGGTGGAACTCTTGCCCGAGCCGGTCGGACCGCAGACCAGAACCAGCCCTTGGTCGGCGGCGAGCAGGGCGCCCATCGCGTTGGGGTCGAGGTTCAGCGCGGCGAAATCGGGCGGGCTGGTCTTCACGAGACGCAGGGCGAGGGCCGGCTGACCGCGTTGCACGTAGGCGTTGACGCGGTAACGCCCGTGACCGGAGGCCCCGAGGTCCAGGGAGTAGTCGACCTGATGGTCGGCGAGCCAGCGCGCCCGGAAGGGCGCGGGGAGCGTGGCCTCGAGGAAGTCCGTGAGCTGGGCCGCGGTGAGGGGCGGCATCTCCGTCTCCACGAGCTGACCGGCCACGCGCACCAGCGCGGGGCGGCCGACCTTGAGGTGGAGATCGCTCGCGGCATGCGCGACGGCGAGAGCGAAAAGGTCGGCGAAGAGCGGAGGGACGGCGGCCATGGGGAACGGCGGCATCGTGCCCATCCCCCCTCGGACGGTCGAACCCAATCTGCGACGGGCCCGGGCTTGAACCGCAGGACGGGGCGCCCCATCCTACGGCATGCTTCGCACGTTGCTCTGCCTGCTCCTCGCCGCGACCGCCGCCCCCGCCGCCATCGAGGTGATCAAGGTCCCGGGCGCCGACGACCTACACGAACCCTTCAGCCTGGCCTTCGACGCGCACGGCGACGCTTACGGGGTGGAATTCCAGCCCGCCAATCGGATCTTCAAGCTGCACGCCGGCCGGATCGAGTACGTCTCCGGCGTCCGCTGGGATAGCGCGCCCAAGGGGAAGCTGCCCCCCGCGCCGGCCAAGCGGCTCGACCTGGCGCCGGCCGTGTACGACGGCATGCACGACATCGCCGTCGGCCCGGACGGCTCGATCTATGCGGCCGACAGTTTTCAGCACCGCATCATCCGCCTCGACCCCAAGACCCACGCCGCGACGGTCTTCGCCGGCACGGGCAAGGCCGGCTTCTCGGGCGATGGCGGGCCCGCGGACCAGGCGCAGCTCAATATCCCGATGTGTGGCGTGATCGACCCTTCCGGCAAATCCATGGTCATCGCGGACCTCGTCAACCAACGCGTCCGACGGATCGACCTCGCAACCAAGGTGATCACCACGATCGCCGGCAACGGCCAGAAGGGCCTCCCCAAGGATGGCGACGACGCGCTCGCCGCGCCGATGGGCGATGCCCGCGCGGCCTGCGTGGCCCGGGACGGCACGCTCTACGTCCTGCTCCGCGGCGGCAACGCGCTCGCGGCGATCAAGGACGGCAAGGTCACCGTGGTCGTGAACAAGGCCGGCAAGCCGGGGCCCGCAAGCGACGCGCCCGCGGCCGACGCCACGATGCGCGGCCCGAAATACGTGACGATGGATGCCAAGGGCAACGTGCTCATCCTCGACACGGAGAACCACTGCCTGCGCCTCTTCGACCCGGTGAAGCTGACCATCCGCACCATCGCCGGCAATGGCAAGAAAGGCGCGACGGTCGGCGCGGATTGGGCCGGCACGCAGCTCAATCGCCCGCACGGCGCCCGCATCGGACCGGATGGCCGCCTGTACGTGACGGATACGGAAAACAACCGAATCCTCATCGGTCCGGCCCCTTAAGCGGGGTGTAGCCTGCCGGCGGGGTTTTTGGGTTTGTCTCTTTCGTCACGGGGCGGTTGGTTCGGGGGTCCCTTCCCGCCCAATGTCCTCGACCGGTTCCAGCCCTTCCCGCCGTCCCTTCGGCCCCCGCGCTTTTGCGGGAGCCCACACGGCCTTGGTCACCCCCTTCCTGAACGGCGCGGTGGCCTGGGACGACCTGAAGCAGCTGGTCGAATTCCAGATCAAGGACGGCATCGACGGCCTGGTCGCCGTGGGCACCACCGGCGAGTCTCCCACCCTCGATTACGACGAGCACATCGAAGTCATCCGCCAGACGGTCGCGTTCGCCGCCGGTCGTGTCCCGGTCATGGCTGGCACGGGATCCAATGCTACGACCGAGGCTCTTGACCTGACGAAGCGGGCCGACGAAGCCGGGGCCGACGCCTTCCTGCTGGTCGCGCCGTATTATAACAAGCCCAGCCAGGAAGGCCTGTTCCGGCATTTCGCGCTCCTCGCCGAGTCCACCGCGAAGCCCATCATCCTCTACTCGATCCCCGGCCGCTGCGGCATCGAGATCACCGTCGAGACGACCCTCCGCCTCCGGCAGAAGTACCCGAATATCATCGGCATGAAGGAAGCCGGCGGCCAGGTCGACAAGGCCGCGCGCCTCGTGCGCGAAGCCGACCCCGAGTTCATCGTCCTCAGCGGCGACGACTCGCTCACCCTGCCCTTCGCGGAGGTCGGTGCCCAAGGTATCATCTCGGTCGCCTCGAACCTCATCCCCAGGCCGGTGGCCCAGCTCGCCAAGCTCGCGCGCACGCAGCAGTTCGCCGAAGCCAAGGTCCTGCACGATAAGCTCGCCGACCTCTTCAAGACCCTCTTCGTCGAACCGAACCCGGTGCCCGTGAAGCATTGCATGATGCGCGCCGGGATCATCCGCTCGGACGAAGTCCGCCTGCCCCTTTGCGAGATGTCCGAAGCCAACCGCCTTCTCGTCGAGAAGGTCGCCGACGCCACCCTCGCCTCCCTCCGATGAGCCAGCCGATCCGCATCCTCCTCAACGGCGCCAAGGGCCGCATGGGCCTCGCCATTGTTAACGTCGTCGCGTCCGAGAAGGCCGTCATCGCCGCTGGCGTCGACCAGGGCGACAACCTCGCCGCGCACCTCGCTGCCGCCGACGTGGTCATCGATTTCTCCTTCCACTCCGCGACCCTCGCGGTCGCGCAGCTCTGCGCCCAGCACCAGAAGCCGCTGGTGATCGGCACCACCGGCCACACCGCCGAAGAGAAGGTCGCGATCACCGCCGCCATCCAGGGCCTCCCGGTTGTCTGGGCTGGTAATTATTCCGTCGGTGTCACGCTCCTCAACGCGCTCGTTCGCCAGGCCGCTCGCTCGCTGGCCGACGCCGGCCGCTGGGACGTCGAAGTGCTCGAGATGCACCACCGCCTCAAGAAGGACGCGCCCTCCGGTACCGCTGAGACGCTCCTCAAGATCCTGCTCGAGGAACGGAAACTCGCCAAGGAAGCCTTGAAGCGCGGCCGCGACGGACTGGTCGGCGAACGCCCGCTCGATGAGATTGGCGTGCACGCCATCCGCGGCGGCGACGTCGTGGGCGACCACACCGTCCTCTTCGCCGCCGAAGGCGAACGCCTCGAACTCACGCACAAGGCCTCGAACCGCGAGATCTTCGCGCGAGGCGCCGTCCGCGCCGCCCGCTGGCTCCACAGCCAGCCCGCCGGCCTGTACGGCATGGAAGACGTGCTGGGGCTGAAGTAAGCGTAAGGTGATAGCGGTTGGCGGTTAGCGGTTGGGTTAAACTTCGCGGATGACAGGTGTCGGCCGGAGTTGCCGGCCTCAGTCCCGGCAACTCAAGTCGCCTGGCTGAACCAGTTACCCGCCGGCCAAAGACAGGGTGCGGAAAGGGGTGCGGCACACTTTGCCACGACGGCTCTGCTTTTGTGTTCAAACTAACCGCCGACCGCTAACCGCTAACACCTACTCCGCTTCAGCGCCCCAGCGCCGCTTTCACCAACTGATCCGCGGTGGCGCCGGCGCCCAGTTTCGTGAGCGCGGTGCGCACGCCCTTGTCGGCGTCGGCGGGCTTGAAACCGAGGGCCACGAGCGCGGCCAGGGCATCGGAGGCCGGCGTCGGCGCGAGGGCCGCGGCGGGCGCGAGGGTCGCCACGCTCGGCGCGGAGCCTTCGAGGCCGACCTTGTCCTTCAGTTCCATGACGAGGCGTTCGGCGGTCTTCTTGCCGACGCCGGGGCATTGCGAAAGCAGGGCCACGTCGCCGCGGAGGATCGCATCCCGCAGGATCGGCAGCGAGAGCCGGCTGAGGATGTTCAGCGCCATCTTCGGGCCGACGCCCGAGACCTTTTCCACGAGCAACTTGAAGAACTCGCGTTCCTCGGCCACGGCGAAGCCGTAGAGGGCCTGGCCGTCCTCGCGGAAGACATGGTGGATGAGCAGGAAGACCTCGGCACCGAGCTTGGGCAGGCGTTCCGCCGTGGTGACGGGCACGTTGACCTCGTAGCCCACGCCGGCGGACTCGATGACGACGCGCAGGACGCCGGCTTCGATGAGCTTGCCGCGGAGGGAGACGATCATGACGCGATGAAAGCGGAAGCGGTCCGGGAGTCAGGCCCGAATCTCGATGATGAAGCCCTTGAGGTAACGGCTCTCCGGGAAGTTCAGCAGGACCGGATGATCCGCCGGCTGGGAGGTACGCTCCAGGATCACGGCCTCGCGACGGGCGTCCGACGCGGCGGCTTCGATGACCTCGAGGTACATCTCTTCCGAGACGCGGTGCGAACAGGAATAGGTCGCCAAGATGCCGCCGGGTGCGAGTAGGCGCAGTGCGCGGAGGTTGAGCTCCTTGTAACCGCGGAGGGCGCCGTCGACGGCGTCCTTGCTGCGGGCGAAGGGCGGCGGATCGAGGATGATGAGGTCGAAGGAGGCTTCGCGGTGCTCGGTGAACCAGTCGAAGACGTTGGCGACTTCGAA
>CAIRWP010000124.1 GCA_903882335.1 uncultured Opitutia bacterium
CGACCGCGCGACCTTGGCCGGCTATGGCCAGCTGGCGCCGACCGAACTCGAGGCGACGGAGTCGCTCGAACAGCTGCGCTTCCTCGCCCACGGCAAGACTTTCCAGACCGTCGTCACCGACTACCACCCCGTCGCCATCGACACCCCGGAAGACCTCGCGATCGCCCGGCGCCTTCTGGCGCAAAGAGGTGACGTTAGTTGACCCGTTGAAAAGCTGGCCGGTTGACAAGGAATCCAAGCGCATCCCATCTGTCAGGCATAGGCCAGGCGCGTAGCGATCGCGTTCTCGCCGACGTCAGGTAACAGCAGACAGCGGTCGGAAGCACATCCGAGACAAAGTCGCCGAGCCGGGTGACGGGTGCCTCCCTTGTCCACTGGTCAACCTGTCAACTGGCCAGCCAGCTACTCGTTCCGTGCCTCTCAGCCTCTGGTCTGTCTCTTCCTCCGGCCAACTGGTCAACCCATCAACTAACGCCGTCTCATCCCTCCCCATCCTCTAAACTCGATACTCTCGTTCACCATGACCACTCCCCTTCATTCCGCCCGCGCGCTTCTGCAGGCCGAAGCCGCCGCCCTCGGCGAAGTGGCCGCGCGCCTTGACGGCGCCTTCACCCAGGCTGTCGACCTCATCGCGACCCACCCGGGTAAGGTCGTCCTCTGCGGTGTCGGCAAGTCCGGCCTCATCGGCCAGAAGATCGCCGCCACGCTCTGCAGTACGGGCACGCCGGCGATCTTCCTCCATGCGGCCGACGCGGTCCATGGCGACCTCGGCATCCTGCAGCCCGGCGACCCCGTCATCCTGATCTCCCGCTCGGGCTCCACCGCGGAACTCGTGCGCCTGCTGCCGGTGCTGCGCGGCTTCAAGTCGCCGCTCATCGCCATCGTCGGCAACCTGCAGTCGCCGTTGGCGGGCCAGGCCGACGTGGTGCTGGACATCGGCGCGCGTCCGGAGGCTGACCCGCTCGGCCTGGTGCCGACCACGAGCGCGTTGCTGACCTTGGCGCTGGGCGACGCCCTCGCCGCGGCGCTGATGACGAAGCGCGGGTTCGGCGTGGCCGATTTCGCCCGCTTCCACCCGGCGGGCCAGCTGGGCCGCAACCTGCTGCTCACGGTGGGGGAGGCGTTGCAGCCGTTGGAGCGCTGCGCCCAAGTCGCCCCGGGGACGTCGCTGCGCGACACCGTGATCGCGATGACGAAGTTCCCGCTCGGGGCGGCCGTCATCCTGCAGCCGGATGGCGCGTTGGCCGGCCTCATCACCGACGGGGACCTCCGCCGGGCGCTCAGCCGCGGCGTCGACCTGAATACGGCGACGGCAGGCGACATCATGACGCGCGATCCGATCCGGGCGCACGCGGCCATGCCGCTGGGCGAGGCCGCCCGCATCATGGAGGATCGGCCTTCCCAGATTTCGGTGCTGCCGGTGACCGCGCCCGACTCGGAGCGCTGCCTCGGCCTCCTCCGGATCCACGATATCTATCAGGCCGGTCTGGTCTGAGTCCCCGCCCGTGTCGCCCCCCGCCGCCCTCGCACGCACCGCCACGACTTCCCGCGAATGGGCCGTCGCGTGCGTCGCCGCGTTGATGCTCATCATCGCCCCGTGGGGTTGGGGTGGGGTGGTGTTTTGGGTGGTCGCCGCGACCTGCGGTCTCGGTGTCGCCGCGCTGATCGGCGCATGGGGTAGCCGTCGCTTCCAGCTGGTCGCCGCCGTGGGCTGGGTCGGCTGGGCGATTGTCGCCGCCCTGCGCACTGCCGCGGCCTTGCGCGGCAGCGATGAGCCCGGGTTGCTGCCGTTCGTGCCCCCGGCGTTCTCCCTCGCCAACAACCCTTGGTTCGAGGCCCTGGCCTTCCCCGTGGCCGCGTTGGTCGGCCAGTTCCTGGCCTTCGCTTTCCTGCGCGAGCCGGCCGCGTCCCCGGACGCCTGGCCGCGGCTGCGCCGCTCGATCCCTTTCTGGGCGGGGCTCACCTTCGCCGCCTACGTCGCGCTCCAAGCCGTCAACGCCTATGGAACGGTGGTCGAACGGGACCTCTTCTGGCGGATCGTCCCCGAGCCGCATGTGGCCTGGCTCCCCGCCGGACTCGGCGCCCCGTTGCGCTCCGACGGCATCGATCCGGGCGCGATGAACGGCTGGCGGGTGCTGATGATCCTCGGGGGTCCGTGGGCGCTCTTCTGCGCCGTGCGCGCCGCCGGCCTGCGCCGTCGCGTACTCGTGGCCCTCGCCTGGGTCTCCGTCACCACGGCGGCGCTTTTCGCGGTCTGGGGTTACCTTAACCAACCGAGCTACGGCACGATCCTCGGGTTCGCGATCCCGCGCGAGGCGCAGGCCTACGGTACGTTCATCAACCGCAACCACGCGGGCGCCTACCTTTACCTCAACGCCGGCTTGGCGCTCGCCCTCGCGTGCTGGCACCTGCGCCGGGCCGGCGACCGGGCGGCCCAGGGCGGCCCGCATCTCATCGCCGCGTTCGCGGCCGTCGTGCTCGCGCTGTTCGCGGCGCTCACCAACAGCATCGGCGCCGTCCTCGTCGTCGGCCTGCTCGGCTTGGTGGTCGCGCCGCTGACCTTGTTCCGGGGCTATCGCGACGACCAAGGCAAGGTGCGCCCGGGCGTGTGGGCCGCCGCGCTGGCCGCGGCGGGAATCGTCCTCGCGCTCGGCGCGGTCGCCGACTTCGGCAAGCTGGCCGACAAGGCGAGGGGCAAGGCCGACCGTTACCTGCAGGCCGGCGTCGACGACCGGGCCCCGCTGCGCGCCGCGACCTGGCACATGGCCCTCGACCGGCCTTGGACCGGGTGGGGCGCGGGCTCTTACCGATGGGTTTCCCCGGTCTACCAAGCCGAGCAGAAGGCCTTGCAGGATGACCGCGGCCGTTTGCGGGTCCGCGCCCTCTACGCGCACCACGACTGGCTGCAGCTCTTCGCCGAAGTCGGCCTGCTCGGCCTACTGCCGCTGCTGGCCGCCCTTTACTGGCTCGGCCGCAAGCTCCGCGCGGCCTGCCGGCCCGGCCATCCGGAGGCGATGCCGCTCGCGGGTTTGCTGCTGCTGTTCGCGGCGCATGCCTGCTTCGACCTGCTTTGCTGGTTCACGCCCTTGCTCACCGTGCTCGCCCTGGTCGTCGCGGCCTTGGCGGCCTTCACCGAGCAGTCCTCCGCCGGCCGCGCCTCCGCGAGCTGACGGCCCCCTCCTTTGCGGCAGTTGCTTCAATACCTAGATTCCGGTCGGACGGAACTCGCCCGCGTGCCCGCGCCCGGGCCGCGGCCCGGGCGTCTGCTCGTCCG
>CAIRWP010000125.1 GCA_903882335.1 uncultured Opitutia bacterium
ACCTCCCGGTTTCCGGTCTCCCTTTGGTTCTTCCTCTGCGTCGATGTAGGGACGTGATCACTATCGCGTCCGCCCTTACTCCCGGCGGATGCGATGTCATCGCATCCCTACCCAAGGCAGAGACAATTTCAGGTCTCGGATCTCAGCCGTCGGGAGCCAGGTTCAGGCGTTCAGGTTCGGGTGTAGGTTTGGGACCTGAAGATGCCTCTCACTTATGTACTTGGGACAGCACGTAGTGCTGTCCCTAATCATGATATGGGGGATTTGTCTCATGAGAAGGGGCTTTTCACGTCAGGGCCAGGCCGCAGGATTTTCGTATGCGAATGCACAAAGTCCTCATGAACCTGGTCGTCGGCCTGCTCGCCGGCTGCGCCTCCGCTTCGACGTCGGGTAATCCGGTCGCCTACGAGCGAGAAAATCTCGGTACTTTCCGGAACTTTGTCGGCAACTGGGGTGACGCAAAACACACGGTGCGTTATGCCGTCATCCGCACGCCCGAGGACTATGATAGGATCTATCATCCGGCCCCCATTATGTGGGACGACAAACCCTACCGCCCTAAGCCGGAATTCTTCCGTAAAAGCCAAATCCTGCTTGTATGCAGGCTGGTCAACGACCTCGACGAGAAGCAATTCGTCACGGAACGGGTCGAGGAAGCCGGGAGCGAACTGACGGTCTATTATCGTTACTCCGGACCAACCCGCCCCCTCCGTGGCGATGCGCCGATGTACAAGCAGCCTTTCGCCCTTTACGTCCCGAAAAAAGAATACGTCCGGGTCCGTTTCATCGAGAACGGCGCATTGCTTGGCGTGCTGGAACTGGCCGCCGGGCAGTGGACGGGGCCGACCGTAAGTCCGGTGAAGAAGTAAGGCAGCGCAGCAGGGCTCAAGGGGATACCGGATACCGGATGATTGGCTGGGGTTATTAATAATGCCCGAAGCAAACCTCCCGGTTTCCGGTCTCCCTTTGGTTCTTCCTCTGCGTCGATGTAGGGACGTGATCACTATCGCGTCCGCCCTTACTCCCGGCGGATGCGATGTCATCGTATCCCTACCCAAGGCAGAGACAATTTCAGGTCTCGTGTCTCAGCCGTCGGGAGCCAGGTTCAGGCGTTCAGGTGCGGGTGCAGGTTTGGGACCTGAAGATGCCTCTCACTTATGTTCTTGGGACAGCACGTAGTGCTGTCCCTAGCCATGCGCGAGGGCGGCGGCATCGACGTGGCTCGCGCCGGCGGTGCGCAACGTCGCCGCGCACGCGTGCAACGTGGCGCCCGTCGTCAGCACATCGTCCACAACGACGTAACGCCGGCCCGGGTCGACTTTCGCTCCTTCGGCGAGGCGGAAGGCGCGGCGGACGTTCGCCCGGCGTTCCTGCCGGTCGAGCCGCGTCTGGGAGAGGGTCTCGGTCTGCTTGCGGAGCAGCGACGCGGTGGCGCACCCTGGTAGCCGGCGGGCCAGGAAGTCCGCGATGCGTTCCGCCTGATTATAGCCTCGCTCCCGTCGACGCCCCGCATGCAACGGGACCGGGACCAGCACCGAGCCCGTCAGGTGCCGCCGAAACAGCGTATCCTCCAGCGCGGCGTCCGCCAGGTCGTCGGCCAGCCACGGGCACCCTCCGTATTTGATGCGGTGGATGATCTCCCGGACCGGTCCACGCGCCCGGAAAGGGCAGACCGCCCGCCCGAAGGCGGGGTTGAGGCCGAGGCAATGCGGACAACTCCGATCGTCCTCCAACGTACCGTCGAAAGGGTGGCCGCAACGCAGGCACCGCGGGTCGTCGATCCGGGTCAGCTCCAGGGCGCCCACCGCCGAGAGATGCCGGCGCGGCCCGAACTCCATCGGTTCCCGCGTGACCACGCAATCGCGGGGGAAGATCAGGTCGAGCAGGCCGCGGTCGAGGTCATCGAGCAGCGCCATCGGCTTCCGCCCGGAGCCAGGCGCGTTTAAGGTCCACCCCCCAGGCGAAGCCTCCCAGCCCATCGGCGGCGACCACCCGGTGACAAGGGATGAGTCCGGCCAGCGGGTTAGCCCCTAGGGCGACCCCGACCGCCCGGGCGGAGCCACATCCGATGGACTTCGCCAATTGACCGTAGGTCTGCGTTTGGCCGGAGGGGATCCGGCGGACGGCCTGCCAGACCTTGAGCTGGAAGGCGGTGCCGTAGGCCCGTGCGCATCGGACGGCGGGGAGGTCTCCCGCGACCGGTTCGCCGCCGTGGTCGCGCAACCACCGACGGACCGCGGCGCCAGGGAGGGGCGAGCGGTGGACGAGTTCGCCGTCCGGCGTCACGGCTTCCGTCAGCCCGGCCCGTCGGCCGACCCGCACGGGGCCGAGGGCGCGGACGGAGCGGAGGGACCAGGCCGGACGCATGCGCACAAAATGCGTTTGCCCGTGCGGGGGTTCAATCCAAGGTTTTCCTCATCCCATGGCTTTCAATTTCGACAGCTGCCCGGAGCGCGCCGGCACGGACAGCACCAAGTGGCACAAGTACCATGACCGCGACGTCATCCCGTGCTGGATCGCCGACATGGATTTCGAGTCCGCGCCCGCGATCGTCGAGGCGGTCAAGGCCCGCGCCGCCCACGGCGTCTTCGGTTACCCGGCGCAGCGCGACGCGGTGTTCGCCTCGGTCGTGAACCATGTCCGCCGCCGGCATGGCTGGGAGATCAAGCCGGAATGGATCACGTTCATGTGCTCGCTGGTGCCGGGCATCCACGCGAGCATCCGTTGCGCCACCAAGCCCGGCGAATCGGTCGTCACCACCACCCCCGTCTACCCGCCTTTCCTGAGCGCTCCGGTGCTTTCCGAGCGCAACCCGCTCAAGCTCGAGATGGTGTTCGTCGACGGTCGGTGGACCTTCGATTGGGCGAAGCTCGAGGCGGCGTGCGCGCAGCCGCACGCCAAGGTCCTGCTGCTCTGCAACCCCTACAACCCGCTGGCCCGCGTGTTCGATCGCGCGGAGCTCGACCGGCTGGCCGCCCTGGTGCGGAAGCATGACCTCACGGTCTGCTCCGATGAGATCCACTGCGACCTGGTGCTCGATCCGGCCGCGCAGCACCTCGTCTTCGCCTCCCTGGCGGAGGACCTCGCCGCCCGTACCGTGACGCTGATGGCCGCGAGCAAGACCTACAACATCGCCGGCCTCACCTGCGGCTTCGCCATCATCCCCGACGCCGGCCTGCGCACGCGCTTCCGCCGCGTCCTGCAGGGGCTTTCGCTCGACCAGAACATGTTCGGCCTCGTCGCTACGCAGGCGGCCTTCGACCACGGCGAACCGTGGCGCCTCGAGTGCGTCGACTACCTCCGCGGCAACCTCGACCTCATCGAGCAGGAACTGAAGTCCATGCCGGGCGTCGTCCTCCGGCAGCGCCCGCAGTCGAGCTTCCTCGCCTGGTTCGACGTCACCGCGCTCGGGTTCGAGGACGCGCACGCGGAGTTCGAGCAAGGTGGCGTCGGCTTCAGCAACGGCGCCGATTTCGGCGGGCCGGGTCATGTGCGCCTGAACTTCGGTTGCCCGCGGGAGCGGCTCCGCGAGATCCTGCGCCGGATGAAGGCGGTCGTCGCCCGCGCCCCGGGTCGGCGTTCCTGATGCTTCCCGCCGGCCGCGCGCCCTGGTGGGCCTGGCCGGCGATGCTGTCGCTCGATGGCGTCGCCTTCGTGGTGCTCGCCGGCGAGCTCGCGGCCCCGGGCTCGGCCTGGACCTGGGGGACGGCGGCGACGGTCTGGCTAGTCTGGTGCGGCTACGTCCTGGACCGCACCCTCGACGCCGCCTGGTTCCCCGCCGTCACCCAGACGTGGCGCCACCGTTTCCATGCCCGGCATGGCTGGACCTTGCTGGCCATCGGGGCGGGGATCGGCGCGGTGCTTTTCCTCGCGTTGGCCTGGACTGATCCGGCGGACTTACCGGTGACCCGCGACCTCCTTCCGATCAACCTTCGGAACGCGGCGGGTGGACTCGTGATCATCTTCTGCGCCCGTTGGCTGACCGAAGTCTGGGCGCTCCGGATCGGTTTGGTCGCGCTGTTGCTGGCGTCCCTCGCGGTCAGCCCGCTGCCGAACCCGTCTATCGCCGCCCTCCTCGCCGTCTTCCTGCTCGCGGCCACCAACCTCCTCGCCCATCGCCGCATCGAGGTGGGCCTAGCAGCCTCCTGGGATCGTTTCATCCCCTGGCTCGCCATCGCGGGTTGCCTGGCCTGCCTGCTGCTCGGTTCCGCCGACGAGCGCTGGCTGTGCGGCGCCTGTCTGGTCGGCGTCCTTACGCTCTGCTGGCAGCCGACTTCGTCCGGGGCGGATCCGGAGTATCGCCGCGCGTCGATCGACGGCGGGGTGCTGATCGTCTTGGCGGTGGCTTGCCTGGCCCGGCTTTTCTAGCCGCTCAGCCGCGCAGACGCGGACGTGGCGCCGGCCACGCGCCGGTGGCGGCGTCCGGCCCCGCTGGTCTCGCCGGGGCGCGCCGAACCCCTTGGAGGTGACGTTCCAGTTCCTCGCATTGCCCGAGCAGGCCACGCGCCTCGCGTTCGGTCAGGGCGCCGGAGAGCTCCGCCACGTGCAGCCGCGTGTAAAGCTCGGCGCAGCCGCCGAGCGGCATTTCCCAGTCCGACGGGTCGGGCGGTGTCGCCACCTGGGCGACGGCGATGGCGCAGGCCAGGTGCATCGCCTCGCGGCGGAGGTCCTCGCCTTGCGGGCGGTGCTCCTCGGCCCAGCTCAGGCGGTAAAGGTGGGCGGCGAGGCGGACGGCTTTCTGCCAGGTGACGAAGGTCTGCAGGGGTGGTTTTTCCATGCGGTCCATTCGTGAGCGCGCCACCGCACCGGCAAGCGTCCGTCCTTGGGGTTCATCCCCTCCTGGTTTCCCCGGGTCCGCGGCTAGGGTCGGTCTAACCGCCGGCCCGACCGACCAAGGCGTGCGTCGCGGCCAGGCACGCCAAGGCCGCGTTCTCGGCGCGCAGGACCGTCGGACCGAGCACCACGGGGCGGAAGCCGGCGCGACGCGCGGCCGCGAGTTCGTCGGCCGTGAGGTCGCCTTCCGGACCGATGAGCCACGTCACGGCTTGGACGCCGGTGAAGTCGACGCGACCGACCGGCTCCGCATCGACCTCCAGCGAACCCGTCAGCCGTAGCTCCGCGGACGTCGCGGCGGGCAGCGTCGCGAGCCAATCGTCGAACTTGCGCGGGGCCGCGATGGTCGCCTGCCAAGGATTGCCGGATTGCTTGCACGCCTCCGCGGCCTGCTGCGTCCAGCGGGCTTGCTTGGCCGCCGCCCGTTCCGCATCCAGCTTCACTTCGCACCGGGCGGTCTCCAGCGGGATGACCCCGGCGGCGCCGGCTTCGCAGCAAGTGCGCACCAGGTCGTCCATCGTGCCGCCCTTGGGCATGCCTTGAGCGATCGTGATCGCCGGTCGGAGCGGTTCCGCCTGGCGCACGCGAACGACCTCCACCACGGCGCCCGCGGGGTCGGCGGTGAGCAGCTTCGCCTCGGCGAGCAGGCCGTGGCCGTCGAGCAGCACGAGCGCGTCGCCGCGGCGGGCGCGCAGGCTGCGCACGAGGTGGGCGCTTTCCTCCTTGGAAAGGACGACCTGGCGCGCGCCCTCGGCGGGAGTTTGGTCGATCCAGACGCGGAGCGGGCTCATGGGGCGAGGGCGACCGGTTGGTCGTAGGAAGGATCCCAGTCCTTCCAGACGGGTTCATACCCTTGGGCGCGCAGCAACGCGGCGACCTCCGCCGGGGAGCGGTCGTCCTCGATCGCGAACTGCTCGAGCGACGCTTCGCGTCCTTCGGCGTAGCCACCCGGGTTCGTGTGGGAGCCGGCGCTCATGGCCGTCACGCCGACGCGGCAGGCGTGGTCGCGGAATTTGCGGCTTTCGCGCGTGCTCAGCGTGAGCTCGACCTCCCCGCTGAGGAGCCGGAAGGCGCAGATCGCCTGGACGAGGTCGCGGTCGGTCATCTCAACCTTCGGCTGCAGCTCGCCCTCGTGCGGGCGGATGCGCGGGAAGGACACGCTGAAGCGACTCCGCCAATGCTTGCGCTCGAGCCAGCGGAGGTGGAGCGCCGTGAAGAAACATTCCGCGCGCCAATCCTCCAGGCCGAACAGCGCGCCGAGGCCGATCTTGTGGACGCCGGCGGCGCCGACGCGGTCCGGGGCGTCGAGGCGGTAGGCGAAGTCCGACTTCCGCCCCTTCGGGTGGTGGATGTGGTAGGTCTCGCGGTGGTAAGTCTCCTGGTAGACGAGCACCGCGTTCAGGCCGTGGCGGCGGAGCTCGGCGTACTCCGCGGTCTCCATCGGCTGCACCTCGAGCGAGAGCGACGAGAAGTGCGGGCGGAGCAGGTCGAGGGCCTGGACGAAGTAGGGAACCTCCACCTTGTTCGACTCGCCCGTCAGGATCAGCAGGTGGTCGAAGCCCAGCTTCTTGAGGGCGCCGGCCTCGCGGAGGATCTCGCCGGGGTTCAGCGTGCGCCGCGGGACCTTGTTGCCGGCGGAGAAGCCGCAGTAGGTGCAGACGTTCTGGCACTCGTTGGACAGGTAGGCCGGCGCGAAGAGCTGCATCGTGCGACCGTAGCGTCGGACCGTGCGCTCATGGCTCAGGCGGGCCATCCGTTCCAGATGCGGGGCCGCCGCCGGCGAGATCAGCGCCTGGAAGTCCTCGAGGTCGGCCGCATCCGCCTCGGCGCGGGCGAGCGCGCGGAGCACGTCGGCCTCCGTCTTCCGCCGGACCGAGGCGAGGACCTCGTCCCAGGGATGGGCGGCATGGACTTCGGCGAAGGACATCGCCCCGGATGGTGGGCCAAATCCCTCGCAGGGCAAGGGTTCGCGGCGGCTCAGAGGATCGCCGCGTAGCCGGCGGCGTCGAGCAGCCCGGCCAGCTCGCCCGGGTTCTTCACCTTCACCTTGATCATCCACGCGCCGCCGTACGGCTCGCGGTTCACGAGGTCCGGCGTGTCGTTCAGGGAGCCGTTGGCCTCGAGGACTTCGCAGGTCACCGGGCTGTAGAGGTCGGACGCCGCCTTGACGGATTCGACCGCGCCGAAGACCTCGCCGGCGCCGAAGGCCTGGCCGGCTTTCGGGAGGTCGACGAACGTGACGTCCCCGAGGGCGGCCTGCGCGTGGTCGGTGATCCCGATGGTGGCGGTGCCGTCCGCGGCGAGCCGGATCCACTCGTGGTCCTTGGTGTAATGGAGGTCGGCAGGGACGTTGCTCATGGGTTCTGGGTAAGGTGGGAGGGGATTATTTCAACCCTTCACTTCACGAAGGGCTCGACCGCGATGCGCAGCGGGATCCGGTTCCCGCGGATGTCGACGGTCAGTTCGGCCGAGCCGGTGTAGCCGGCCGCCACGAGCGCGGTCCCGATCGGTTTGTTAAGGGTCGGGGAGTGCGTCCCGGAGAGCACTTCGCCGACCGGCGTCTCGCCGGCGTAGACCTGGGCGCCTTGGCGGGCGATGCGGCGGTCATCGAGCGAGAAGAGCACGACGGAGGCGGCGGGGCCACCCTCGGCTTGGCGGCGCAACGCCTCGCGGCCGACGAACTCGCCCTTGGCGAACTTCACCGTCCAGCCGAGCCCGGCTTGAATCGGCGAAATGCGCTCGGAGATCTCATGGCCGTAGAGCGGGTAGTTGGCCTCGAGGCGGAGTGAGTCGCGGGCGCCGAGGCCGGCGGGCACGAGCCCGTGCGGCTTACCTAGTTCGAGCAAGGCGCGCGCGACCTTCTCGGCGGAAGCGGCCGGCAGGTAGATCTCAAAGCCGGCCGAGCCGGTGTAGCCGGTACGGGATACGACGCAGCCGGACGCGCCGGCGACTTCGCCCACGGCGAAGCCGAAGCGCTTGATCGTCCCGAGCGGCAGCGCGGTCGCGAGACCGAGGATGCGTTCGGCCACCGGGCCTTGGAGCGCGAGCTGCGCCCAGGCGGCGCACTCGTCGAGGACCTCGACCTTGAACGGCCCGATCAGCGAGCGCATCCAGGCGATGTCCTTGGCGGCGTTCGAGGCGTTGAGGCAGATGAGGAACTCCGTCTCGGAGAAGCGGTAGACGATCAGGTCGTCGACGCACCCGCCGTCGGGCTGGCACATGACCGTGTAGCGGGCCATGCCGGGACGGATCGACGCCATGTCGTTCGTCATGATACGGTCGAGGAAGGCGGCGGCGTCGCGGCCGCGGACGCGGGCTTCGCCCATGTGCGAGACGTCGAAGAGGCCGGCGGCCTTGCGGACGGCCTGGTGCTCCTCGATGATGCCGGCGTACTGCACCGGCATCTCCCAACCGGCGAAGGGGACGATGCGCCCGCCGAGTTCGACGTGGAGCGCGTGGAGAGGCGTGCGGGCGAGCGGTTCCGACATGCCCCCAAGGTGCGGAGGGCGGGGCACCTTCCAACAAAAAAGCCCGGCGTCGCCGCCGGGCTTTCATTCAGGCCGTCGGGTCGCTTACTGGCCGAGTTCCTGGCGGAGCTTGGCGAGCTGTTCCTTGAACTCTTCCTCGGTGATCGTCCGGCTGCGCTTGCGGTTCTCGAGCAGGGCGATGCGGGTATTGAGCTCGGCGTAGGCGCGCTTCTTGGCTTCGGTCTTGGCGGCGACCGCCTCGAGGCGGGCGTCGGCGAGAACCTTCTCGGCGGCTTCGGACTTGGCGGCGGCTTCGGCCTTGGCGTCCTCGAGGGACTTGGCGGCGGCCTTGGTGGCCTCGGCGAGCTTGGCTTCGGCTTCGGCCTTCACGTCGGCAAGGGCCTTCTCGGCGGCGGCCTTGGACTGACCGGCGGCCTCGGCGGCGGAATCCTTCGATTCCTTCAGCGCCTTCTCGGCGTTGAGGGCGGCGTCGGCGGCGGCCTTCTCAAGGGAGGAGTACTTCTCGGCGGCTTCCTTGAGCTTGCCGTTGGCTTCGGCGAGGGCCTTCTCGGCGGCCTCGGCGGCAGCCTTGGAGTTCTCGGCCTTGGCTTCCTCGAGCTGCTTGGTGAGGGAGGCGAGGGACTTTTCGGAGGCCTTGGCGGCGTCGGCGGCCTGGTCGGCAGCGGCTTCCTTGGCCTTGGCGAGTTCCTTGCCGGCGTCGGCCTTGGCGTCCTCGAGCTGGCGGGTCAGCGACTCGATGTTCTTCTGGGCGGTCTTGGCGGCATCGGCGTTGGCCTCATTGGCTTCTTCCTTGGCCTTGGCGACGGCCTGCGCGTTCTCGGCCTTGGCTTGTTCGAGCTGCTTGGTGAGGGAGGCGAGGGACTTTTCGGAAGCCTTGGCGGCGTCGGCGGCCTGGTCGGCGGCGGCTTCCTTGGCCTTGGCGAGCTCCTAGGCGGCGACGGCCTTGGCGTCCTCGAGCAGGCGGGTCAGCGA
>CAIRWP010000126.1 GCA_903882335.1 uncultured Opitutia bacterium
GAGCGGCTGGGACATCTCCCTCGCAGGAAAGGCCGGGCGGCCGGGATGGCAAGGGCAAGCGGGGGCGGGGTTTGACTTCGCGGACGGCGGCGGCTTGATGGAGGGCTGCCCGATGTCCTCGAAACCTCGCATCGTCATCACCGGCCTGGGCCTCACCGCCCCGAACGGCAACTCGCTGGCCGAGTTCCGGGCGAACCTGCTCGCCGGCAAGGCCCGCATCGCCGAGATCGACGTCCGCCACATGGGCCGGCAGCCGGCCGGCGTCTGCGATTTCGACGCCACGAAGTGGCAGAAGCGGAAGGAAATCCGCAACGGCACCCGGGTGGGCTCCATCTCCATCTACTGCGCCCGCGAGGCCCTCGCCGACGCCGGGCTGGACTGGGACCGGACCGACAAGTCCCGCGTGGGCGTGTACCTCGGCATCACCGAGCACGGTAATGTCGAGACGGAGAACGAGATCCACAACATCTCGCAGTTCGGCAACGACACGAAGTACTGGACCCACCACCACAATCCCCGCACCGTGGCCAACAACCCGGCGGGCGAGGTGACGATGAACCTCGGGATTACCGGGCCCCACTACACCATCGGCGCGGCCTGCGCCGCAGGCAACGCCGGCCTCATCCAAGCAGCCCAGATGCTACAGCTCGGCGAGGTCGACCTGGCCTTCGCCGGCGGCGTCTCCGAGTCGATCCACACCTTCGGCATCTTCGCCGGCTTCAAGAACCAGGGAGCCCTGGCCCAGCACGCCGACCCGAACCAGGCCTCCCGGCCGTTCGACAAGGACCGCAACGGCATCGTGATCTCCGAGGGCGGCGCCATCTACGTGCTGGAGCGCCTCGACGACGCGCTGGCCCGCGGCGCCCGCATCATCGCCGAGATCGCCGGGTGGTGCATCAACTCCGACGCGACCGACGCCGTGCTGCCCAACCCCGAGCGCCAGACCGAATGCGTCCGCCTAGCCCTCGCCCGCGCCGGGATGCAGCCCAACGACATCCACATCGTCTCGACGCACGCCACCGCGACGGCCTTGGGCGACGTGCAGGAATGCACCGCTCTGCGCACGGTCTTCACGGGCTGCCCGGACACCCGGATCAATAACACCAAGAGCTTCATCGGCCACTGCATGGGGGCCGCGGGCGCCCTGGAACTCGCGGGCAACCTCCCTTCCTTCGAGGACGGCTGGGTCCACCCGACCATCAATATCAGGGAAATCGACCCGGAATGCGCCCTCCCCGGCCTCGTCGTCAACCAGGCCGTGCGGGTACCCAAGGTGACGGCCATCCTGAACAACTCCTTCGGCATGCTGGGCATCAACTCCGCCCTGATTGTGAAGAAATATGGGGTTGCCTGACCGGTTTTGGCCGTTTGAAACATAGACCGAAACTATGACGAAGGAAGACATCAAGCGGGTCGTGCTCGACATCATCGCCGACATCGCCCCCGACGAGGACCTCTCCGGGGTGAAGCCAGAGGTGCGGTTGCGCGACCAGCTGTCGTTGGACTCCATGGATTTCCTGGATATCGTGATGGAGCTACGCAAGAAGCACGGCATCGAGGTCCCGGAAGCGGATTACGTGCAGCTGGCCTCCCTGGACTCCTGCGCGGAGTACCTGCTCCCGAAGTTCCAGGCCAAGGCCGCCAAGTAAGCCGCGGTCCCGGCGGAACTCTGGGGGATGCCCGGTGTTCTAGATTTGCCCCGCTTCCGGCGGAGCACATATATTATCCTTGTGAGACCCCTCCTCGCCCTCCTGCTGCTCTGCGCCGGCCTCGCCCGGGCCGAAAGCATCCAGCTCCGCAAGAACGGCAACGTGGTCAGCTTCGAATACCTCACGCAGGACGAGGACACCATCACCGTCCAGCTGCCGGGTAAGGACACGGTCCTGACCTACAAGTGGGAGGACCTTGACCAGGATTGGGTCAAGAAGAACCAGCCCAAGCTCTGGGCCGAACGCCAGCTGCTGATCAAGCCCGAGGAGGCGCCGGACAAGAAGATGGAAAAGTCCAAGGAGTCCGAGTCCGACCCCTTTGCCCAGGAACTGCCGCCGGCTGACCTGAAAACCTTGGTCCGTAACCTCGCCTCGGCCATGACGGATGGGCTCAAGGGGATCCCGATGGGTTCCGTGGAGCCTCTCTGCAAGGAAGCCGATATCGACGAAGCCGCCTTCTGGAAGAGCTACGATGAACTGAAGAAGGCCAGCAAGGTGGCCGGGGTGACCAAGGCCGCCGAGCCCGCCGAGAAGACCGAGGCCAAGGAAGTCGAGAAACCCGAGAAGGAGACCCCCAAGCGGACCGCCACGAAGGCCCCCGCGGGCAAGACCAACAACGCCAGCCGCGGCAAGGACGGGCAGGTCAGCGCCCAGCGTTCCGCCGAGAACAAGGCCCGCGAAGAGGCCGTGAAGAAGGACCTCGAGAACGACGTCCGCTCCTTCAACGGGGTCGGTTACCTCCGCATGCTCACGGAGAACGGCCCGCGGGCCCGGCTCACCTGGGCCATCCTGCGCCGCACGCCGGAGGACCGGCGGATCCTCGTCGCCAGCCTGCGTAAATATGAAAGCCAGGCCGGCCAGATGGCGGAGAAGCCGGACTTCAAGGACAAGAACGAGACCTTGGCCCTCAAGAAGACCATCGCCAACGCGGCCGATGCGCTGGAAAAGGTCACCCGGGAGTCGGCGACCATGGAGAGCCGGCTCCAGGGCGACTGCCAATCGCTGCTGCTGAAGATCACCCCGGCGCTGGGGAAGTAAGCCGCTTTCGCGGTGATAAAAAGGACCGGCCGCCTTCGCGAGAAGACGGCCGGTGTTTTAATGGTGGAGCCTATCGGGCTTGAACCGACGACCTCTTGCATGCCATGCAAGCGCTCTACCAACTGAGCTAAGGCCCCTTGAAAAGGGAGGATTAACAAAGATGCGGGCGGGGGGAGGGTCAACGCTTTTTTCCGACCGAGGCCCAATAACGCGTTGCCAAGGCACATTCCTGCCGTTGCCTTCGTTTTGTGGAAGATTCCGCCGACACCCCCCCGCCGCCCGAACCGGGCGCCTCCCGGGGCCTGCGCGTCGAATCCGAGTTCATCGAAAGCCTCCCGGTCGCCCATTGGGAAGGCGACATCGAGTTGGTGGAATCCGTCAAGGCCGCCGAGAAGGCCGTAGCCCGGCTCGCCCAAGAGCGCGTGCTCGGTTTCGACACGGAGACCCGGCCGGTCTTCGGCCGCCCCTCCTACATCTTCAAGGTCCGCGACCGGGCCGGCCGGGCCGACAAGGTCATCGCCGCCGAGAGCAAGGCGAGCCGCGAGCTCGGTCACCTGATGCGCGGCAAGAGCATCGAGGAGTCCTACCTCTGGGTGAACGGCAAGGTCTCCTTCCCGGGGCATTACGTCCGCGCCGGCGACACCATCGAGATCGAGCCGCCCAAGAACCTGCCCGCGATCCTGCAGCTGGCCGGCGAACACTGCGTCTACATCTTCCGCCTGCACGGCCCGATGCGTCAGCCGCTCCTGCATTGCGGCGGCCTGGCGCCCGTCTTCCCGCTGCTCTGCAACCCGCGCCAGGCCAAGGTCGGCGTGGCGGTCCGCGACGACGTGAAGAACCTACAGGCGCGCGCCCCCTTCGACAGCCGTGGCTTCATCGATATCGCCGACTTCACCAAGAAGGCGGGCATCGAGAATACGGGTCTGCGCGCCCTCGCCGCCCATTACCTCAACCGACAGATGAAGAAGTCCAAGAAGGTGCAGACGTCGCACTGGGATGAGGAACTGCAGGATAACCAGGTCCAGTACGCGGCCAACGACGCCTGGTACAGCCGCGAACTCTTCCTGGAACTCGAGAAGCGCGGTATCGCCCCGCGCTTCGAATAAGCGGGCCACGATGGACGCCGCCGACCAAGCCCGCGCACTCGGATTGGACGGGACCAGGCGGCACCTCTTCCTCTGCGTGAAGTCGTCCGAGCAGGCGTGCTGCGCTGGCGAGGTCGCGGCGCGCTCGTGGGATTTCCTCAAAGGTCGGCTGAAGGAGCTCGGGCTTACCGAGCGCGGCGGCGTCCAACGCACCAAGGCGGACTGCCTGCGCGTCTGCGTCCAAGGCCCCGTCGCCGTGGTCTACCCGGAAGGCATCTGGTACCGCGACTGCACGCCGGCGAACCTTGAACGGATCATCCAGGAGCACCTGATCGGCGGCCGGGTCGTCGCAGAGCTGCGCTTCGCGGGACCGGCACGTCCGTAAGGTCGGCGGCGGCATTACCGCGAAACCTGGTTGCGGGCGACCCCAGCCCGACGTCGGGATGACGGCGTCGGAGCAGGGCCCGGGGTGGAAAAGCGCCGGCGGTGGCTCAGGCCGGGCGGCCGAGACGCGGACGACCTTCGGCCGCGGGCTTGTACCACTCCTCCTGCGACTCCTCCACCCGGACCTTGCCGCCGGTCTTCTCATGGTTGAGCCGCCAGCTGTGCAGCGACTCGAAGGCGGCGTGGTCGATGTAATCGACGTCGAGATCGACGTCAACGGCGGCGCCGGCCGGGAGCGCGGAGAGCTCGAAGTTGAGTTTGGGGACGCAGGCGAAGGTGAGCGTGCCGCGGATGGCGACCTTCCAGAGGTCGCCCTCCTGGCGCTTCTCGACCTTGACGCTCGAGAGCCGGCGGATGGCGTAGAAGACGGAGACGGCCACGCCGAGGCCCACGCCGGCCAGCAGGTTGATGCACGTGACGCCCGCGACGGTGGCCCAGTAGATGCGGACCTCATGGTGGACGGTCAGCTCGCGGATGTGGTGGAGGTTGACGAGGTTGATGCCGACGTGGACGAGGAGACCGGCCAGCACCGCCAGCGGGATGCTCTCGATCAGGGCGCCCAGGAAAAGCACGCAGAGCAGGATCCAGACGCCATGGAAGACGGCCGACCAGCGGGAAACCCCGCCGGCGGCGATATTGGCCGAGGAGCGCACGATGACGCCGGTGATCGGCAAGCCGCCGAGCAGGCCGGAGACGAGATTACCGGCGCCTTGGGCGGTCAGCTCCTTGTCGAGGTTCGACCGCGGGCCGCTGTGCAGTTTGTCGGTGGCGACGGCGCAAAGGAGCGACTCGATGCTGGCGATCACGGCGAGGGTGAGGACCGCGACGATGAAGATGCCCCATTCGGTCGGCAGCTTGAGCTGGGTGAAGGCCAGGGTCTCCGGCAGGTCGACGCGCTTGACGTCCATCTTCGCCACGAGCGACACCGCGGTACCAGCCACCACGGCGACCAAGGGACCTGGGATGGCACGCACGGCGGGCCAGGGGAGTTTCTTCCAGACGATGAGCACGGCGATGGTCAGCACACCGAGGATGGTGGCGTCCAGGTTCAGCGCGCCCAAACGGGCCGGCAGCGCCATCAGGTTGGCCAGCGGGGCGCTGGCGGGGGATCCGCCCAGGAGCACGTGAGCCTGGGCCAGGGCGATGGAAATCCCGATGCCCGCCAGCATGCCATGGACGACGGAAGGCGCGATCACCAGGGTCCCGCGGGCGACCTTGAGGAAACCCAGCAGCAACTGGACGCCGCCGGCGCAGGCCGTGGCGAGGCAGACGACCTCCCAACCGAGTTGCTGTACCAAGCCGAAGACGACCACGGTCAACCCGGCCGCCGGACCGGAGACCTGCAACGGGGAGCCGGCCAGCAGGCCGGTGACGATGCCGCCGGCGACCGCCCCGATGAGTCCCGCGATCACGGGAGCCCCGGAAGCTAGGGCGATCCCCAGAGACAGCGGGACGGCGACGAGGAAGACGACAAGGGAGGCGGGCAGGTCGCGGCGGAGGTCCATAAGGGGTGCGCCCTAACGATAGCGTTCAGCCCACGCTGTCAATGGCGGACGCCCCCGGGCCGAAGCGGTCGCACGACTGTCACCGGACCGTGGCGAAAGGAGCCGCGGCCGCCGCACGCCGCGGCTACTTGCTCGGGACCTCGAGCTTCTGGTGCAGGGCGCGCAGCTTCACGCGCAGGCCGGCGTAAGGGACCTCCTGGACGGCGATCCCGCCGCGCGCGGCCATCGCCGCGGCGACGCCGGCGCTCTCGCCTAAGATCATCCAGACCGGCTCCATGCGGAGTGAGGTCATCGCGATGTGGCTGGCCGAGACGCAGACCGGAACGAGCAAGTTGGCGCACTGCCCCTGCTTCGGACGAATCGCGCGGTACGGGATCCGGTAGATGCCGCGATTCCGCTCCTCGAGGTAGAGCATGGAGTAATAGCCACCCATCAGGGCGACCTTGCCGCCGAGCGCGACGGTGGCGTAAGGCCACTCGTCGACCCCGTACGAGGCCAGGCCGACCGAATCCTCGGGCGAGCCCTTCCCTTCCAGGTCCTGCTGCGTGACGACGTAATCCGAGACCATGCGCCGGGCCTCGCGGACGTAGAGCTGGTGCGGGTAGCCGCGGGTCTCGTCGAAGATACCCTTGGCGAGGCCGGCGGAGCGCGCGAGGTCCCGTTGCTTCGCGGGGACGGAAGGATCGGTCCGCAGGAAGTGCGTCATCCCGCGCACGAAATCCTGCTGCGATTTCCAGATACGGGCGCGCGTGGCGTAGTCCCCGTCCGGGTAACCGGCGTTGCTCCCGTAGTTCGTGGGCGCGAACAAGGCGCGGGCGAGGTTGCCGGCGCCGCCGGAGAAGACGCGACCGCCGCTCGGCTCCCACCCGTCGACCTTGCCGCGCATCACGCGTCCGGAAAGGATATCCACGCCCTGCTGGAAAGCGCGGCGGTAGAGCTCGAACTGCCGCGGGTCGTAGTCGTCCGGCGGTTCGATGGGCAGCCCGTCGCCCTTGAACGTGAATTTCCAGCGGAAGCCATAGCCCATCGTGAGCTGGTCTGCCGCGCCCACGGGGGCGACCGGCGTCGGCTGCAATAGCGGCAGCAGTCCGCTGGCCGGGTCGCCCGGCTTCACGTACGGGTCGATGGCGTAGACCGACATCGGGGGCTGCGCGCCCGCGAGCGACTCGCCGTAGGTCTCGCGCGCCTCGCGGCCGAAGGTGTAGGCGACGCCGGCGCGCGCCATCAGGTCGCCTTCGTACGAGCAATCGATGAAGACCTGGGCGCGGATGACGCGGGCCGCCCCCGGCGTCGCCTGGGCCGGCGGACAGCCGGCCGCGTCGAACGGCGCGCGGTCCAGCGTGATGGCCCGAATCCGGCCATCGACCTTGTCGACGGCGCCGACGCGATGGTCGTAGATCACGGGGATCCCCGCATCGGCCAGCATCTTCACGAACGTCGCGCGGTACTGCGCATCCTCAAAGCCCTGCTTGAGGATCGGGCGGGTGGAGCCGCTGACGGCCTCCTCGCGACCCCAGTCGACATGCATCAGGCCGCCGCCGGTCATGCCGCCCAGCCATCGGCTCGGCTCGACCACGACGACCTTGGCGCCCTCCTTCGCGGCCGCGCAGGCCGCCATCACGCCGCTCGCGTTGCCGACGTAGACGCAGACGTCGAAGGCCTCGTTAACCTCGGCGGCGGGTAGTCGCACGGCGCAGACACCGACGCCGAGCAAGGCGGAGCGGCGGAGGAACTTGCGACGGGAAGAAACGGCGAAGGTCATTGGAATCGCTTTCAGCGCAAGGCGGCCAGGCGGCGACGGGCCTCGTCGAAGAGCTGAACATGGAGGC
>CAIRWP010000127.1 GCA_903882335.1 uncultured Opitutia bacterium
CGCCGCGATCCTGCTGGTGATCAGCCATAACTGGGCGGAGTTTTCCCGCGGTAGCCAGCTGACCACGGTCTTCCTGGCCCTGCTCATCATCCAAGGCGCGGGACTCTGGTGCTTCCATACGGGTCGGGAACGCGGCGCGACAATCGGCCACCTCCTCGGCTGCATCATGTACGGGGCGGGCATCGCGCTCATCGGCCAGATCTACCACCTCGATGCGCACGCCCCCGACGCCGTGCTCGCTTGGTGCCTCTTCACGATTCCCTTCGCCGTGATCCTCGACGCCACGGTACTGCACCTGCTGACGATCGCCCTCGCGGGCAGCTGGGTGCTCATGGAGTCGGACAGCGGGTGGTGGTATCGCCAGCACCGGCTCCATCACGGGGAACGTCTGGCCTTCCTGCTGCTCCTGCTCCCGAGCGCGCTGGCGGCGTATCGCCGGTCCCGTCCGGCCCTCACCGGGGCGCTGGCTTGGTCCTTCCTCTTCCTCTGGGGCCTGTTCGGCGGGCGCATCCCGGTGCACATCTTCGCCCTGCCGCTGGTACTCGCCGCGCTCCACCCGACGGGCGACCCGCGCGGCCGGGGCTTCCGTTTCATCGGCGCGGGCAGCGTGGCCTTCATCACTCTAGCGCTCGGCAGCCTGCACGCCAGCATGCCTCGGGAGTTCGGCGAGTCCTTCCTGCACCACGACCACGTCTACACCATGGCGACCGCCGCGCTCGCGGGTTGGGCCATCCACCGCGCCCGCGCCCGCCAGGACAGCCATGCGGCGTGGATGGGCCTCATCGCCCTGCTGACGCTTGCGCTCGGCTTCCTCGGCGCTCTTGACTCGCGCGGCTTCCGGGAACGGGAGTCCGTCTGGGTGCTGGTCACCGCCATCGCCAACGTCACGACCCTCCTGCTGGCCGTCGCCCTGATCCGCCAAGGGCTCGCCGAGAGCCGGCTGCGCCCTTACGTCTACGGCGCCCTCGTCTTCCTGACGTGGCTCTTCTGGCGCTACGCCGACATCGAGAAGGAGCTGGGCTACCTCGGCGTGGCGATGATTTTCCTGCTCCTAGGTTCCGTGCTCTTCGTCCTCGCCAAGATCTGGCGCCAGCCACGCGAACCCGCCCTCGTCGAGGCGATGCCCGAATTCCGTCCCGCCTGGCTCGAGACGCGGATCGCCGCCTTGCTTCCGTACCGCCGCCCGCTGCTCGCCGGGGCGATCGCCCTGCAGGTCGCGGTGCTGGGCTGGATGGTCTACGACCACAGCCGCCCGCTGGCCAGCGGCGAACGGCATCTCCTGCTTTGCGAACCGGTCGACCCTCGCAGCCTCCTACGCGGCGACTACGTGATCCTGAGCTACGGTTTCCAGCGGCTGTCCAAGGAGCAGCAGGAAGCCTTGTCCAAGGAATGGGAACAAGCGCACCCGGGGCTCGCGAACGAGCCTTCGGCCTCCTACCAAAGCATCCCGGACGACACCCTTGTCTACATACCCTTGAGCCGACCCGCCCAAGGGGTCTCCACCTTTGGCGAACCTACCCTAAAGAAGCCCGCCAACGGAGCGTTCCTGCTCGCCCGCAAAGGCAGCGGCAACTGGGGCCGGGGTGAGCTCCGCGCCGGTATCGAGTCCTACTACGTCGAGGAAGGCACCGGCCTGAAATGGGAGAAGCTCCGCAACCAAAGCCGTCTGCTGGCGGAAATCGCCGTGTTGCCGAACGGGCGGGCCGGGCTCGTCGGCCTGCAGGAAGCCACCCGCGAGATCGGCGTGGCCGTGCCCTACCGCCGACTGGAGAACCACTTCTACCAAGGGAAGAATCAGGGCTACCTCCGGGCCGACCTGGTGACGAACCGGGAGGCCTTCGAGAAAGCCTTCCACCCCGCGCCGCTCAATGGCCGCAACGCCGTCCCGCCCGACTTCACCCAGGATTGCCTCCTCTCCGTCGTGGATCAGGAGACCGACCGCCAGACGACGATCGCCATCGTCTCCGTCGAGCGGCTGGGCACCGAGCTCATCGTCACCTTCAAGGTGACCCGCGGCGAGAAGCAGACCTTCACGACGATTCCCCAGGAAAGTATCATCGTGAGCAAAGAAGGCCTGCGTAACATCACGATTCGGGAAGAAGGCGGCGCCAACCGGATGGTCCCGCGCCGCTTGACCCTCCCGCGCTGAACCGATCGGGACGGGCGAAAGCAAAAGGGGCGGTCCCACGCGGGACCGCCCCTTTCTTTTTCCAACCGCGCGCCTTACTTCGCGGGGACGAGGTCCGCCTCGGTCAGCGGGGGCTTGCCAACCTCGCCGCGCAGCGCCTTGACCTGGGCCGGCGTCACCGGCGAGGCGGCGTTGCCGAAGCTGTTGCGCACATAGGTCAGCACGGCCGCGATCTGCTCGTCGGTCTGGTAGGCCTGGGCGGGCATCGGGCCGGGCAGCTTGTATTCCTTGCCGGAGACGGTGAGCGGTCCCTGCAGGCCGCGGAGCTGGATGCGGATGAGGTTCTCGACCGGACCGTTGACCCAGTTCGACTTCGCCAGCGGGGGCGCGATGACGGTGCCTTCGGCGTTCGGGCCGTGGCAGGCCGAGCACAACGCGAACTGCTGCTTGCCCAGCGCCATGACGGCCGCGTCGACGCCGGCGGCGTGAACCACAGGCTTGATCGTGGCGATATCGAGCGGCTTAGGCTCGGGGGCCTTGGTCACGGCTGCGCCCTTCTCGAGGGTCGCGAGCCAAGCGACGAGGTCGCGGACCTCGCCGAGGGAAAGCACGCCGTCCAGGGCGGGCATGCCGGACACCGGCGCGGTCATGCCCTTGATATCCTTGCGGGCCACGCGCCAGCGGTTGCCGGCGACGTCGACATCCACGAAGTCGGGTTTCTCCTGCAGGAGCGTGCCGGTGAGGGCGCCGCCGTTGGCGAGGTCGAGATTCACGCTGCCGTAACCCGAGACCACGACGGCGGAGGACTGCACGACGGATTCGAGGAGGTAACGACGGTCGCCGCGCTTGGCGATGCCCGCGAGGTTGGGGCCCGCTTCTCCGCCGGCGGCATGCGAGTCGGTCGAGGCGCGGTGGCAGCGCAGGCACTGACCGGCGGGTAGGGCTTGGAAGAGCGCAAAGCCGTTGGCGGCGTCACCGCCTTCGAGGGCGGGCATCCACTTGGCTAGGGGATTGGCCGGGTCGGCCAAGGCTCCCTGCAGCTGGGTCAGCGCCTGCTTGACGGCGCCCTCCGGGCGAGCCGCGGCGGCCTCCAGCAACTCGATCGCGGCGGGCGAGACGCCCTTACCGGCGCCGAGGGCGGCGAGCTGTTCGACGAACAAGGCCTCGACTCCCGGAGCCTGCAGCTTGGCGAGGGCCTTCCAGGCGCCCTGGCGACGGGCCGGCGAGCCCGTCTGGGCGGCCTTGGAGAGTTCGATGAGCCCCTGGGCGGGGTTGCGCTGGGCGAGTTCGCCGAGCGCGACCATGGCGACCTCGTCCTTGGCGTCCTTCGCGTACTTGTCGGCGAGTTCGCCGGCGTTGGCGGGCTTACGCGCGAGCAGCATCGCCAGCGCCTTGGCGCGGGCGGAACCGCTGAGTTTGGTGTTCACCGTCAAGGCGGTGAGGGTCTCGGCGGGCAGCGACGCCACATCGAGCTGGAAGAGCGTCACCAGTTCCAGGGCGGCCTTCAAGGTGTCGGAGCTGCCCTGGAGGAGTTTCGGCAACGCGGCCGTCAGGCTGGCGCGGACTTCCTTCGGGTCGCGCGGAGGCAGCGGGTTCCAGTGGGCGGTCGACTGGTCGATCGGATACGGGTTGGCCCACTGGGCGAGCAGGCGCAGGGCCTCGCCGCGGACTTCCTCCGGCAGTTTCTCGTCGATGGCGACGCCGACCACGCGGGCGGCGTTCGCTTCGCCACCGAGGCGGAAGGCGCTGTGCACGAGGCGGCGCAGCATGAAGGGCGTCCAAGCGCGACGATCGCGGGTATCGAGGAGCGCGGCGACGGCCGGGCGACCGGCCTCGAGGGCGAGGTCATGGACGGCGCGGATGGCCTCGTCGGCCACGACCGGGGAGGCGTCGTTCACGAAACGCGACGCGGACGGATCGAGGCGACGGCGCAGCGCGATGACGGCCGCGAGACGTACCGAAGCGTGGGCATCCTGCGCCACCGCGTCGAAGGCGGCGGTGGTGCGGCACATCCGGTCGAGGGCGTAGGAACCCGCATGGCGTAGCACCGGATCGGCGTCGGCGTTCTCCCGGAGCATCGTCAACACCTCGGGCAGGTGCTTATCCGCGCCGAGGCGGGCAGCGGCCAGGGCGGCGAAGGAGCGCACGCGCGGGGACGGGTCGAGGATGAGCTTGCCGAGCGAGAGTTCGTTCCCGTTCAGCGGGGACTCCGAAAGCGCGCGGGCGGTCTGGGCGCGGACCTCGGCGTCGGCATGGGCGAGCAGCGGCACGAGACGGTTCGCGGCGGCGACGCGGGCGGCGAGCGGTGCGACCGGGGTGGGCTTGCCATTGAAAGCTTCGCTCGGGGCGATCGCGGCGCCGCGGCGGGCGAGGATGCCGAGACCCCAGATGCCGTGGACGCGTTCGAGCGGGTTGGCCGACTTCGTGGCGGCCTCGAAACGTTCGGCGGCGTCAGGGCGGCGGGTGAGCTCGATCTGGGCGCGCAGGCGGACGCGCTGGTCGGCGTGCGCGAGCAGCGACGCGAGCTCGGCGGAACCGCGCTGAGCAAAACCTTCCTTCATCAAGGTGGCCACGGTGGCGGCCGCCTCGGGCCTCCAGACCTTGTCGGCCGAAAGCGTGATGATGCGGCCGGCGTCGTGCGACTCCCAGCCCGTGATGAAGTCGGACACCACCAGACGACCCTTCCAGTCGTATTCGACGTCGGTGGCGGCGACGCCCCAGATCAGCTGGTGCGACTCCACCATCTTCATACCCGCACCGGCGGGCTCGAGTTGGAAGGACCAGATACCGGAACCGCCGGCGGAGCCGCGGTAATCGCAGATGTGGAAGTGCTTGGCCTCGGCCTCGAGGTAACCCGCGCCGGGGTGGTAGGTGAGGCCCGACGGACCGGAGGAGATGTAGGCGGACGGCGGGATGATGAAGGCCGGCTGGACGGGATTCTGGAGTTCCCAGACCTTCTCGGTCATCCAGCGGGAGGGCGGGCGCTGCTCCAGGCCGATCGAGCGGTGGAACGTGTGCATGGCCTGGTGCTCCATCTCCCAGCCGGAATCCGCGCCCTCGACGACGTAGACGACGCGCGCCTGGTCGCCTTGGTCGGAGTTATTGTCGACCGAGATGCCGTTGCCGAACTCGTCGAAGGCGATCTCCTTCGGGTTACGCAGGCCGAAGTGCACGACCTCGAAGTCCGAGCCGTCCGGCTCGAAGCGGAACACGGCGCCCCGGTTGCGGGAGTCGTACTTCTTGCCTTCCTTCGTGGTGAAATTGAAACCGCGATCGCCGATCGTGCCCCAGACGCGGCCGTCGTACCCGATGGCGAAGCCGTTCATGTCGTGGCCGGAGAGCGAGATGCGCACGCCGAAGCCGTCCTGTAGCACCTTGCGCTGCCCTTCGACGCCGTCCTGCTTGGGGTCCTGCAACATCCAGATGCGCGGGATACAGGCGAAGTAGACGTTATCGTCCCACGCCATGACCCCGGCGCCGGTGCCATCGAGCACGTCGTTGAACGTCTCGTCGAAGATCCGGGACTTCGCGAAGACGCCGTCGAGCTGCTCGTCGGTGAGGAAACGGATCTTCTCCGACTTCGCCGTCATCCACGCGTGGGAGCGCTTGGCTTCCCACTTCTTGTGCAGGGCGAGGCGGTCGGCGGTCGTCGCCGCGGCGAGGTCGTCGTGGTACCAGTAGAGGTGGTTGCGGTCGTCCTCGACGCCGAAGCGGAAGCGGTGGGACTCGGCGACGTACAGGCTGCCGTCGTTACCGAAGGCGATGGCCGTCGGCGAGGTGACGCCGGTCGCCTTATGACCGCCGGTTTCCTTGAGCGTCGCGCCGGGCTGCAGGGCGGCCGTACCTTCGCCGGGCACGCGCACGAGGTTGCTGGCGGCCTTGGGCTTGGGCCGGCCACCGGTCGCGAACTTCACGTCCTTGGTCGAGGAGAACACGAAATGGTCCGCCGCGATGAACCCCCAGGACCCGACCTCGCTGTCGACGAGGCGGAGCACGCCTTTCTTACCCTTGAACTCCGCGATGTCCCAGACGACCTCGGCGAGCATCAGACCGTTTTTGCCGACGGCCTCGCGCACGACCTTGCCGTCGACAAGGAGCTGCACGGCCGTCTTGCCGGGGTGATTGCCACCAGCCACGAGGAAACCCAGGAAGGAGTGGGTCAGGACGATCTCCGGGGAGGTCAGGGTGCCGGTCGCCGCGTCGCCGCGATGACCGGAGCAGACGAGCGAGTTCCCGCCGTAGTTGCGGAACTCCCCGTTCACGCCGTCGCATCGGCCCGTGACCGGGGCGAGCCCGAAGCCCGTGCCCGTCGTCTGCCAGCTATCGAAGCCATCGCCCTCGAAGGTCTGGATGACCTTGACGTCGGCCGAGAGCACCGCGGCGCCCAGGCAGAGGGTGAACGGAATAAGCAGGGAAGACTTCATGGCTTAAATGAGGGGTACACCTCAGAAAAGGGGTTGTTCCCCCGAGGTCGAGCGTGGCTTCCGAAAACCGCCGATTAAGGCCTGACGCCGTGCAAAACCTGAAACTTGGAGCCGAAATGGGCCGGGTGCGTGAGGGCCCGGAGCCGGCCGGTGGCCTCCGGGTCGCCCGACGCGGCGATCCGTTCCATCGCGCCGGCGGCATGCTTCACGAAAAAGGCTTCCTGCCGATCCAGCGCGGGGCGGAAACCGGCGGCGCGCAGCACCGGCTCGAGCCGATCCCAGAGGACGTGGCACGTGAGGTCCTGCGAACCGAGCCGCGTCAGGATGTCGCCCGACAGCTGATGGCGGTAATAGGCCCGGGCCGTACCCGCCGGGGAGGACTCCAGGCACTGCGCGACCGTCTTCCCGTAATCCAGGAAGATGACGGCACCGGTCCAGCCGCCAGCGACGAGTTGCGCGAGCAAGCGTTCGGCTGCGAACGGGACGTCGATGATCCAGCCTTCCTCCGCCGCGGGCAAACCGGCCACGAACGCGAGCGCGGCGGGATCGGTGAACGCAGGCAGGACCTCAGGCGCGAGGGTCGCGCCGTCGACGCGCACCCCGAGCTCACGCCAGGCGCCGCCTTGGAAGATGAAACGGTCGAACGGCTGCGCATCGAACAGCTCGTTCGCGACGAGCACGGAGCGAGCCGGGAGATGGGGCGTGGCGCCGACGCGGAAGACGTGGTGCGCGGCGAATCGTCCGGCGACGCCGGCGAAAGGGTTCTGGCCGGGCTCCGCGCCGACCTCGACCAACGCATGCGCGGCGAGGTCGCCGACGAGTTGGCCGGCGGCCGCGGCGACCAGTTCACCGAACATGGGCCCGAGGGCGGCGGCGGTCGTGAAGTCGGTGCCGGCGGCCTTGCCCACGCGCGCGCGCTCCGCGACGTAATAGCCGAGCCCCGGGGCGTAGAGCGCGGCGGCCACGAGCCGCGAGAAGGGCACCACGCCGGCGCGGGCCTCGCGGCGAAGCAAGGCGACGAGGGCGTCGTGTCGGGCGGCGGGCTCCACGTCAGGAGGGTTATGCGGTCTTTTCCGCTCCGCCAGACGAAACGAGGTTGAGCCGACCTCCGAATTGGGCTGACTGCAGGCGGATGATCCTCGCGATCGAAAGTTCCTGCGATGAATCGGCCCTGGCGCTCTTCGACCCGGCCCGGGGGATCGTCCGCGAGCTCGTGAGCACGCAGGCGGCCGAGCACGAGAAATACGGCGGCGTCGTGCCGGAGCTGGCCAGCCGCATGCACCTTTCCGCCCTACCTTGGCTGCTGGAAGAATTCAAAGGCGACCTGCCGGCGGTCACGCGGCTCGCCGTCACCCGCGGACCCGGCCTGCTACCCTGCCTCTCGATGGGCGTCACGCTGGCCCGAGCCCTGGCCTTGGCCACCGGCCGCCCACTGGTCGGCGTCAACCACCTGCGCGCGCACGTCCACTCGGTCTTCCTGCCTCTGCACGCGCAGGAACCCTCGGGCTTCCTGGTCGCGCGCGCGGCGTTGCTCCCGCACCTCGGCATCGTGATCTCCGGCGGCAACACGCTGCTCGTGCGGCTCGGCGAGGACCTCTCGATCCGGGTGGTCGCCCGCACGGTCGACGACGCCGCCGGCGAGGCCTTCGACAAGGGCGCCAAGCTCCTCGGCCTGCCCTACCCGGGCGGCGCGCTCATCGAACGCCACGCCGCGCAGGGCGACGTCGCGAAGTTCGTCTTCCCGCGCGGCATCCCCGAGAAGGCCGACCTGCGCCTGAGTTTCTCCGGCTTGAAGACCGCGCTGCGCTACCAGCTCGAGAAGATGGACGACGCGCAGGTGCGCGCGGCCTTGCCCGACCTCTGCGCGGGCTACCAGCACGCCATCATCGAGCAGCTCGTCGCCAAGGTCGGCGCCGCCCTCGATCGCGGGACCTACCGTTCGGTCGGCCTTTCGGGCGGCGTCGCCAACAATCGCACGCTCCGCACCCGCCTGACGAACGCGGCTGCGCAACGGGGTCTGCCGATGTTCCTCGCGGAGCCGAAGCACTGCGGCGACAACGCGGCGATGATCGCCTTCGCCGCCTGGAGCGAGCCGGACCGGCCCAGCGACGTCGCCCCCGCTCCGTCGCTGACCGTCGATCAGGCCTGAGCCTGCTTGACCAGCTCCGTGAAGGCGCGGAAACGCGGTTCGGCGGCGTCGCCCAGCAGCGCGTAGAAGACCGTCTCCACCGGCAGGACCGTCGCCCCGCCGTGCCGCAACGCGGCGAGACTGACGGCGCCATCCTCCGGCCGCCGCTCCGTGATGGCGTCGGCCAGCAATGTGACCCCGAAGTCGGCGCGCAGGGCGGCGACCGCGGTCTGGTGCACACAGACCGGCCCTTCGAGTCCCGCGATCAGCAGGTGAGTGATGCCGGCGTCCCGTAGCGCCTCGGTGAGCCCCGGAGCCCCGAAGGCGGAGAAAGCGGTCTTGCCGAACACCCGGGGGCCTTCGCCCGCCGCCAGCAACAGGTCCGGGTGGGTCGGGCCAAGCTTGGCGGGCACCTGCTCCGTGAAGAAGACCGGCAGGCCGAGGAGTCGGGCGGCGCCCACCGCCAGGCGGCAACGTCGCAGACAGGCTTCGCCCGCAGGCATCACCCGGAGGAAGCTGGGTTGGACATCGACCACGAGCAGGGCCGCGCCACCGGAGGGACTGACGCCGTTCATGCCACAGGCTGACCCGAGACCGTCAATAAGTCAGCCCCAATCCCCGGGGAATGGGGTTGCCCGCCCAGCCCCCGCGGGCTCATCCTCGGCCCATGGATTGGCAGGTCAAACCCATCGCCCGCACGTGCGCCGTCTCCGGCCAGGAACTCCGCGTCGGCGACATCGTCACGTGCATCGTGCATAAGCCGACCGGCGGCCTGATCGACCGCACCGACGTGCTCAAGGACCACGCCGCCGCCTTCCAGGCGCCCGGCCTGCTGCTCGGCAAGTGGACCCGTGAAGTCAAGGAACGCGGGGAAGAGGAACAGGCCCAGCGGGCGCAGCTGCTCGCGTCCCGCGAGGAATTCTTCCTCTCCCTCTACGAGAACGAGGAGGACCCGTCGGGCGACAAGACCGTCCTGAAGCACATCCTCGCGATGCTGCTTGAGCGCAAGCGGATCATCAAGGCGATGGGGCCGGCCGACAAGGGGCTCATCCCCTACCAGCACGCCGCCAGCAAGCAGGTCTACTTCGTGCCCGCCCTCGACCTGCAGCCCGCCCACCTACTCAAGGTCGGCGCGACCCTCGACCTCCTGGTCGGTTGATTTCCATGAAGTCCCTCTCCGTCCTCGGTGCCCTCGCCGCCCTTTGCCTCGCCGGCTGCACGCCCGACCTCCCCACCGACATCGCCTCCGTCTTCATCGAGGCCCCGCCCTCGACCGGCCCGTCGATGAAGCTTTTCGTCGAACTACCCGTCAGCGGCCTGCGGATCCCGGTCATCACCACGGCGCTGGTCAAGGCCGAGTCCGTGCTCAACACCGAGGTCGTCGAGGCCGGCCCGCAGGACATGCGTCAGGTCTTCCTGCTCGTGCAGGTCGATCGCAAGTCGGGCGCCGACATCATGCATTACACGGCCGAGGCGGCGGGCAAGCAGCTGGTGCTCGTGGTCAACGAAACCGCGGTGGGCATCATGCGGATCGAAAGCCAGATCGTCGATGGCAACCTCCTCTTCCACGTCGAACAGAAGGGTCTTTCGAATCGCGCGGCGGCGACGGAACTGAGCAAGCGCCTCAACTCCTCGATCCTCAAGATCCGCAAATTGCAGGAGCGCGAGGGCCAGTGACCCGGGGTCGGTACCAACGTCTGCTCCTGCTCGGCCTCGGCGCGGTGAGCGCGACGGCGGCGGCGACGGAGGTCGTCTGGCCGACGTCGATGGACCGTTCCCTGCTGCGTTCACCCGAGGACTACCTGCAGCCGACCGAGTCCGGGCGACTCGAGTCCGGCGCCTTCGGCATGGTCCGCGACGACGGTCATCGCTTCCATGAGGGGCTCGACATCCGTCCCGCGGGCCGGACCAAGTCCGGCGAGCCGACCGATTTGGTCTTCTCCGCGATGGAAGGCGTGGTCACCTACGTGAACGCACGCCCCAACGGTACCTACGGTCGTTACGTGGTGATGCTGCACCCGCGCGCTGAGCTGCCGGTCTACACGCTCTACGCACACCTGGCCTCCCTCCAGCCGGGGCTCAAGGCGGGGCAGACTTTGGCGGCCGGCAAGGTCCTGGGCGTCATGGGACGCAGTTCGACGAGCGAGACCGCGATCCCCAGGGAACGCGCGCACCTGCATTTCGAGGTCGGCCTGATGCTCAGCGAACGGTTCCAGGCCTGGTACGACGCCGACGCCGACAACCGGGGCGTGCCGAACCATCACGGGGTCTTCAACGGCCAGAACCTGATCGGCTTCGACCCGACGCTCCTGCTGGCGCGCTCCTCCGCCGACGTGCGGACGCTCCTGCGCGACCAACCGGTGGCCCTGGCCATCACGCTGCGCCCCAAACGCACGCCCGATTTCCTCACCCGCTACCCCGCCCTGCTCAAAGGGGGCGATAGCGCGACCGCGGCGGGCTGGTACGTGGAGTTCAGCTGGCAAGGGATGCCGATCGGCTGGACGGCCCTGCCGGCGGGCGACCCGCGCCTGCGACCCGGCCCTTGGTCGCTCTACGGCGTGAAAGATCAGTTTCGACCGCAGCTCATCCGGCGCCGCATGCTGACCGCCAACGGCAAGGCCGCGGGCGACACGCTCATCCGGCAGGTCGAAATCCTGACGGCCAACAGCCGCTGATCAGTTGAGTCCGGGGTCCTCGGGCGAATCCGCCGCGAGCCGCAGGTCCGGGCGATGCTTCACCAGCAGGGCCTTCCAGAAGGCCTCCCCTTCCAGCCGGGCGCTGACCCGATCGAAGGGACAGGTGATCCAGGCGTTGAGCCGAAGCTCGTTCTCGAGCTGCCCGGCGTCCCAGCCGGCGTAACCGACGAACCCGAACAGGCGGAAGGCTGGGTCGCCGGCGAGCGTCTCGGCTTCCTCCCGGCTGATACCGTAGCGCCGCGCCGCCGGTCCGCGGGCGGCGAAACGCCAGCCGCCGAACGCGAGCTGGTCGGCGGAGACCGGCCCGCCGAAATGCAGGGGCAGGCGGTCGAGCGGCGTACCGAGCGGCCGGGGCTGGGCCTGGCCGAGCGTCCGGCCATAAGGGCGGTTCAGGATGACGCCCATCGCGCCGTCCGCGCGGTCGTGCGTATGGATCAGCACCACCGACTCATGGAAATGCTCGTCGCGCTGCGACGGGTGCGAGACGAGGAGCCGCCCGGCGAGCGACTGGAACCGGCCCGCCATCTCAACCGCTGATCCGCGCGACCTTCACGCCGGACTGGGTCAAGAGCTCCCCGACGAGCGGGTCGTTCTTGTAGTCATGGCGGTAGCGGACTTCCGAGATGCCGGCGGCGGCCAGCATCTTGGCGCAGTTCACGCAGGGGTAGTGGGTGACATAGCAGACGGTGCCTTGGAGCGACACCCCGCGCTTGGCGGCGTCGGCCACGGCGTTCTGCTCGGCATGGACCGTGGCGAGCTCATGGCCGTCGCGGACATGGGAATCGTGCGGGGCACCGGGCAAGAAGCCATTGTAGCCGGCGGCGACGAGGCGGTTCGGGTGCTTACCGGTGGAGACGACGATGCAACCGACATGCAGGCGCTCGCAGCTGGAGCGGGAACTCACGAGCACGGCGGTGGCCATGAAATACTCGTCCCACGACGGCCGGCCGCCGGCTTGGACGAGGGCTTCGAGCTGATCGGCGAGGGACGGGGGTTGGCTCATCGCAGCCCAAGGGTGCCAGCCGGCACCCACCCAAGGCAAGTGGCAGTTACGCACAGGATGGTCGCGAGTAGCATCAGGCCGGCCGCCCGGCCGAGAAACGGCAGGAAATCGACGGGCTGGCGGGCCCGGCGGAAGCCCAGGTGATGCCACAGCCCGACGGGGAGCAGCGCCAAGGGCGCCCAGCCGAAGACCAGCGCGAGACAACCCAGCCCGACGACGGTATTGAAGCCATGCAGGTGGCGCGCGAAACCCCGGCCGAAACGGACCACGGTCGTCCGCTTGGCCACCGCGAGATCGGTCTCGTAGTCGCGGGCGTTGTTGGCGACCAAGATAGTGTCGGCCAGCAGGCCGAGCCCGAGGCCGGCAAGGAGCGCGGCGGCCCAAGGCATCGCCAGCGCGTCGCAGCCACAATCCCCTGGCCCCTGGAACGCCGTGCAGACCGCCCAAGCCGTCAACACGGTCGCCTGGACGCCGAAACAGCCGACGACGAAGACGTCCCCGAGACCGCGGTAGGCCAGCGGGAAAGGTCCAAGCGTATAGCCGAGCGCGCAGGCGATCGCCAGGAGGCCGGCCAGCAACAACCACGGGGAAAGCGAGGCGACCGGCGCGCCCAGCACGAGGGCGAGCAGGCAAACGACCCAGATGCCGCGACGCATCGCGGCGGGCGTGATGTCGCCCGCCGAGACGGCGCGACGGGGACCGACGCGCGCGGCGGTGTCCGCGCCCCGCCGCGCATCACCGAGGTCGTTGGCGAAATTACAGGCGACCTGCACGCAGAGGGCGAAGCCGAGGCAACTCAGGATGATGAAAATGAAACCCGGTTCCGCCCAGAGACCGGGCCCGCCCGCTTGGGCGACGACGACCGCGCCACCGAGCGCGATGGGGGCGACGGCCGCCACCAAGGTCTTGGGGCGGCAGGCGGCGATCCAGGTGCGGGCGGTGGCCATCGGTCGGAACAACGAGGTTGGCCGACCCGGAGGGTCTGGAAACAAAAAAGCCCCGGTGACCCGGGGCTTTCGTTCATTGGCGCGGCGCGCTTAGCGAGGCGACAGGGCCTGACCGGTGAAGGTGCGCGAGACGCCCAGCTTCCACTGCGGGGTCGGACGACCATCGACGCGGGAGGTGAACTGGTTTTCCGGCTGGGTGGTGTCGGTGAACCACTCGACGCGACCGTTGTTGAAGTAGATGTGGCCGCCGTCGGAACCCCAGACCGAAGGGAACTGACCGTTGGGATCCCAGACACCGGCGTCCGTCAGACCACGGGTCCAGATGAGCGGGATGGTGCCTTCGTCAGACTTTACACTCGGGGTGTAGGTCGTCCAGGAAACCGAGGCCGTGAGCAGGCCGGGGTCCGGAACGTAGGAACCGGCAGCGCCGGACAGGATCTGGCGGGGAACGGTGACGCTCTCGTTGAGGGGGTCCGAGTCGACGTACCACTGGGTCGCGTCATTGATGCCGCCGTAGATGGAGAGCATCTGCATGTACTGGGGCATCGTGGACGCCGTGAGGGACGGGGCGGTCAGGGAGAACGCCTGGTCGCGGATTTGCTTCGAGCCGTTGTCGGTGGCCACCTTGATGGCGGAGCCGATATTGCGGATCTTGGAGAGAGCCGAGGTGCGGCGGGCGAGTTCCTGGACCTTCTTGACGGCCGGGACGAGGGCGGTCGCGAGGATGCCGATGATGGCGATCACCGTCAGAAGTTCGATGAGGGTAAAGCCCTTACGTTTACGCATGGAGGGGGTCATTGGTGTGGGGTAGAAGGAACAATAAGTGAGTTATCGTGTTTGAGGGAAGCCAAAACAGGGGCGGCCACTCAATAAGGCAAGGAAAAGCGGGCGCACAGGGCCTCGGCGATACCCCGGGCCTCGGCGATTTTCGCAGGATTCTGGGGGTCCGAAAGCACGATGGAGATCGCACGGGCGATTTCCTTCATCTCGGCCTCCTTCATGCCGCGCGAGGTCACCGCCGGCGTGCCGACGCGGATACCGCTGGCCTGGAACGGGCTACGGGTCTCATCCGGCACGGTATTCTTATTAGTCGTGATGTGCGCGGCATCGAGGGCCAGCTGGGCATCCTTACCGGAGACATTCGGGTGGCTCTTACGCAAATCAATGAGGCTGAGGTGGTTATCGGTACCACCGCTGATGAGACCAAAGCCCAGAGCGACCAGGGCGTCGGCCAAGGCGCGGGAATTGGCGACCACCTGGCGGGCGTACTCCTTGAACTCCGGGGTGGCGCACTGGGCGAAGCAGACGGCCTTGGCCGCGATGACGTGCTCCAAGGGGCCGCCTTGGGCGCCGGGGAAGACAGAGGAGTCGATGGCCTTCGCGTGCTCCGCCTTGCAGAGGATCAGGCCACCGCGGGGACCGCGCAGCGTCTTGTGCGTGGTGGTCGTGACAAAGTCGGCGTACGGCACGGGCGACGGGTGGACACCCGCGGCGACCAGACCGGCGATGTGCGCGATGTCGGCCAGAAGCAACGCACCGTTCTCCTTGGCGATCTTACCGAAGCGGGCGAAGTCGATCTCGCGGGCGTAGGCGGAGGCGCCGACCGTGATCATCTTCGGCTTCTCGCGCTTCGCCATCTCCTCGACCTCGTCGTAGTTGATGCGGCCGTCGGCGCCCACGCCGTAGTGGACCACGCTGTAGAGCTTGCCGGAGAAGTTGGCGGAGTTACCATGCGTGAGGTGCCCGCCGTGGGACAGGTTCATCGTCAGGATCTTGTCCCCCGGCTTGATGGAGGCGAAGTAGACGGCCGCATTGGCCTGGCTGCCGGAGTGCGGCTGGACGTTGGCGTGATCGGCGCCGAAGAGCTGCTTGGCGCGGTCGATGGCGAGCTGCTCGACGGTGTCGACGAACTCGCAGCCGCCGTACCAGCGCTTGCCGGGGTAGCCTTCGGCGTACTTGTTGGTCAGCACGCTACCCTGGGCCTCCATGATCGCCGGGAGCGTGAAGTTCTCCGAGGCGATGAGCTCGAGGTGGGTCTGCTGGCGCTTGAGCTCGGACTTGATCAGGGCGTCGATTTCAGGGTCGAGCTGGGCGAGCGGGATGCGGCGGATGGCGGTCATGGTGCGGTGCGAAAAGGCAGGAAGTTAGGCGAAGGTTGGCAACGGAAAAGACGGGGGCTCAGCGGGCGGGCTCCATTTTGTCGACGCGTCGGCAATGGCGTCCGCCCTCGAACTCGGCCGACAGGAAAGCCTCGACGCAGGCAAGGGCAAGCGGCAGGTCCACATACTTGGCCCCGAAACAGAGCACGTTCGCGTCATTGTGCCGGCGGCTGAGCCCGGCGGCGTCGGCGCTCTGGACCAGGGCCGCGCGGATGCCCGGGAGCTTGTTGGCGGCGATGGAGATGCCGATTCCCGTGGTGCAGACGAGGATACCGAAGCGGGCCCGGCCCGCCGTCACATCGGCCCCGACGGCGTGCGCGTAGTCGGGATAATCACAGGAGGCCTCGGTCTCGGTACCGCGGTCCAGGACGGCATACCCCTTGGCCCGCAGGGCGTCGATCAACCCCCGGCGCAGCGCCAGCCCCCCGTGGTCGCTGCCAAAGGAAAGGATCGAGGAGGGAGTCGTCATCGGGAAAAGCGTCGGCGCAGAAACTCCAGCAGCGCGGGCATCGCTTCAACCATGGAATCGCGGCAATCCTCGTACTCGCGGAAATCACCGCCGAAAGGGTCCGGGATGCCGCGGGGGGCGTCGGCCGGCAGGACGTCGCGCAGGAGCAGGACCGTCTCCGGCAGGCGGTCGAAACGATGGGCCAGGGCGTCGAGGTGCGAGCCCGTCATGCCGAAAACGACCAGGCTCCGGTCGAGGTCGGCCGGCGACAGTAGGCGGCTGCGGTGCGCGGCGATGTCCAGACCGATGCGGGCCATGGCCTTGACCGAATGGGACGAGGCCGGGTCTCCGGGCGCCGCGGCCAGGCCGCACGAAGCGACGCGCAGGTGACCAAGTCCCTCGCCGCGCTTGGCCAGGGCCGCGCGGAGCAAAGCCTCGGCCATCGGGCTCCGGCAGGTGTTGCCGGTGCAGACGAAGGTCACGGTGTCGCGCGCGGCGGCCATGGGCTCACGATGCGGGGCTTTCGCCCTCGTTCAAGCGTTCAGACGGCGCCGTCACGCTTGAGCTGGCGGTAGCCGATATCCCGGCGGTAATGGCACCCCTCGAAGCGGACCTGCGGCACGACCGCGTAGGCCCGGCGGGCGGCCTCCTGCAAGGTGGCGCCGTGCGCCACGACCCCGAGGACGCGTCCCCCGGTGGTGACGACCCGGCCGTCCGGGAGGCGTTTCGTGCCCCCGTGGACGATGTCGACGCCGGCGGGCAGGTCAGTCGGCAAGGTGATGGCGTCGCCCTTGCGGATCTCGCCCGGGTACCCCCCGGCGGCGAGGACGACGATGATCGTGGCGCCGGGGCGCAGCTTCACGGCGGCCGGACGGAAGCGGCCATGCGCGATGTCCTCCATGATCTGGATCGGGTCGGTTTCCAGCGAAGGCATGAGCACTTGGCATTCGGGGTCGCCGAAGCGGACGTTGAACTCGACGACCTTGGGGCCGGCGGTGGTGACCATGATGCCGACGTACAAGGTGCCGCGGTAGTCGATGCCGTCCGCCTTCAGGCCACGCAACGTGGGGACGATGATCTCCTCGCGCAGGCGGCGTTCGACGTCGGGCGTGACGACGGTGGTCGGGGCGTACGCGCCCATGCCGCCGGTATTGAGGCCGGTGTCGCCCTCCCCCACCCGCTTATGGTCCTGGCTGGGCGGTAGCATGAGGTACTCCTCACCGCAGACCATCAGCATGATGGAGGCTTCCTCACCCTGCATGAATTCTTCGATCACGACCTCGTCGCCGGAGGCGCCGAAGACCTTGATCTCCATCATGTCGCGCAGGGCGGCCTCGGCCTCGGCCAAGGTGGTCGCGATGACCACGCCCTTCCCCGCCGCCAGACCGGAGGCCTTGATGACGATGGGCACGGGCTGGGCTCGCACGTAGGCGAGCGCCGGAGCCAGCTGCCGGAAGGTCGCGGAAGCGGCGGTCGGCACGCGGTGGCGGACCATGAAGTCCTTGCTGAAGGCCTTGCTGGCCTCGAGCCGGGCGCCGGCGGCGAGGGGGCCGTACGCCGGGATGCCGGCGGCCTCAAGGGTGTCGACCACGCCGGCGGCGAGGGGAACCTCCGGGCCGACGATCACGAAATTCGAGGCGGTCCGGCGGACGAGCTCCAGGACGGCGGCAGGGTTAGCGGCGTCGACGTCGAGGCACTCGGCCTCGAGCGCCATCCCGCCGTTGCCGGGGGCGACCCGGACCCGGGCGACGCGGGGGCTGCGGAGGCAGGCCTTGAGCAACGCGTGCTCACGGCCGCCAGAGCCAAGGATGAGAACGTCGAGCCGATCCTGCGGTGCCATGCCTCTGTTTTGCGGGAGACTCGCCGCATGGGAACAAAAAACAGGGCCGGTTCGTTTTTGAACCGGCCCTGCCGATATTTGGTGCTCAGGCCGGGACTTGAACCCGGACACCTTGCGGCACATGCACCTCAAGCATGCGTGTCTGCCATTCCACCACCTGAGCAAAGGGGAAGGTGCACGGTGGAACTCCCGACGGCGGGTGCAAGAAAAAACCGCTCATGCCAACGCTTGCCAAACCAACATCTTTCCAAACGCTCAATTTGCGATGTCTTCCGAACCGGCCGAGAACTCTCCTTCCAAGGACCCTTCCCTCGATCTGGGACTGTCCTCGCTTGGTTTCGGCCCGTCCTGGGTCAACGGCCCCGCCGAGAAGGTCAGCGGTGGCCGGGGCGCCGGACGCGAGGACCGCGGCGATCGTCCCCGTTTTGGCGGCGGCGACCGTAAAGGCCCGCCCCGTGACGGCCCCCGCCGCGACGACCGCGGCCCCCGTCGGGATGGTCCGCGCCGCGACGACCGCGGCCCACCCCGCTGGCAGGATGAGGCGCCCTTCCGCCCGGTCGTCGAGGTCGCCTTCTTCCCGGACGACGAGAAATTCGAACTCCTAGGCGGCGCGATGAAGAAGAGCGCGATGACCTACGCGCTCTTCGACGTGGCCAAGCTGATCCTCGACAAGGAGGACCGCCTCTCGATCGTCGTGCGCCCGCTCGACGCGGCCACCAACCCCACCGCCAGCCTCAGCGTCTCCCTTCCCGATGGCGTCCCTTTCCTCACCGAAGGCGAAGCCATCCAGCACGTGATGTCCCGTCACCTGGACAAATTCTTCGACGTCGTCGAGGTCGAGGTCGAGGCCCCGAAGGGCGCCTTCCAGATGGTCGCCCGCTGCAAGCAGACCGGCGCCGTGCTGGGCTCGCCCACGCACCACAACTACCAGCGGGCCCTCCGCGAGCACCACGCCCGCCACTGCCCCGACAGCTCCTTCGATCGCTTCAAGGCCGGCCTCGAGATGGTGCGCGAGCAGGAGGCCATCGACAGCTGGCTCAAGGCGATGTCCCGCCGCAATGAGTACGTGCCGAAGGACCGCCAGGAAGGCGAACCCGAACGCCTCGAGTCGCTCGACGCCGCCCGCGGCTTCCTGCAGGCCTTCCGCAAGGATCAGGTCGTGAAGTCCCATCCCTGGGTGCGCTTCGCCGGTCGCCTGCTGGAGTCGATGCCCGCCGGCCCGCTCCGCGACTCCGTGCGTTTCTTCCTCGAGGACCAGCGCGCCTTCCCGCTCGACACCGCCAACGGGATCCGCGGCCGCCTCCGCAAGGAGGGCTTCCACCTCTACAAGAAGGGCTCCAAGGGCATCACCTACGTGTGCGGCGTGCGCCGTCGTTGCCGTGACCCGAAGCAGACCTTCAGCGACTCGATGCAGAAGATCCTGGACGCCCTCGACAAGGAAGGCGGCCAGCAGACCAAGGACATCGTAACCGAGCTCGCCGGGGCGGAAGCCTCCGACGAAGCCAAGGGCCGCATCGCGGCCGACCTCCAGTTCCTCATCAACGAGGGCTACGTCGCCAAACTCTCCGACAGCCGCCTCTTCGCCCAGCCCGTGCTCAGCAGCCAGGCTCAGGCCAAGGAAGAAGCCGCCAACGACGAAGGCGGCGAGGAAAGCAAGTAAGCGCGTCGCGCAAGCGAGGCTGGTAGGGGCAGCACCGCGTGCTGCCCTTTTTGTTTCTTATGCCGCCGCATGGTGGCCCAAGGTAGGGTCAGGACTACGTCATGCCCATCGATACAGCAGGGCGCGGCGTAGCCTCGCCCCTACCATCGCGTTCACCATCCGGCGAACGCACGAGGGCAGCACGCGGTGCTGCCCCTACCCCAAGGCAATCCCAACCGCTAACCGCCAACCGCTATCCGCTACTACCTGTTGCCGCTCTTATCTCCAATTCTCCGCGATCCACGGCGTGGGCAACACGCGGCGGTACCATTTACCGCTGCGGCCGACGAGCGCGTCAGGCGGGTTCGGCAGGCCATGGAAGACGACGATCTTCGCGCCTTCGGGGATGGCGGGCGTCTGCCAGAAGGAGAACGGGAAAGCCTTCACGCAGTGCTTCTTGAAGCTGCGGCACCAGGTCGCGGGCCAGTAGCCGACCTTGCCCTGGGCGCTGAGATGCGCGGTCAGGAATTCCTGCTCGTTGCGGTGGCGCTTGCGCACGGCGTCGAGGTTGGCGCGGAAATACTCGAGCACGTCTGGGTGCGCGCCCGCGGTCCAGCGGTACACCGAGGAGTTACCGGTGTAGTCGCCCTTCTGCCAATCGCGGATGATCAGGAACTCCCCGGGGTGCTGGAAGAACCCGTCCATGTTGCCGACGATGACGATGTCGATGTCGAGGAAGAGCACCTCGCCCTTGAGTTCCGGGCCGCCGGGGGCGCTGAGCGCCGGGGAGAAGGAGACGAGCTTGGTCCAGCCGCGCTCGGGCGCGCCGGCGGGCAGTTCCAGACTCGGGATCGGGAAGGTTTCGATGTCGGCGTGCAGACCATCGCGATTGTCGGTGAGGCAGACGAAACGGTGCGGGATCGTGAGGTGACGACGCACCATGGAGTGGAGCCGGTTGACGTACTCGGGACCGTACTTGGTGCCCCACTTCATGCAGAGGATCGTGGCCATGCTGGACCGCATCCTAGGTAGACCCGGCGGCGCGGGGCAACCCCAGAGCGGACGGACCCTTGCGCTCCACGGGCGCCCGGGCATGCTAGCTTCTTAGCCATGGACGACGACTCAACGGACGATTTCGAGGACCGGGTGCAGGACGAGGTCGAGGAGCGCCTCACCGACGGCCAGATCATCGAGGAAAGCCTGGGCCGACCCCGGAGCGGGGGCTGCGCCCTGCTGCTCTTCGTGCCCACCTTGGCGGGGCTTTGGCTCCTCGCCTGAACGCTCAGCGCAGGCTCCGCAGCCAGGCGACGAGGTCGAGCAGCTCCTGCGGCTTGAAGGCGGCGTCGAGGCCGGCGGGCATGAGGCTAGTCGCGACCTCCTTCTCGGCGACAACGGAGGGGTGAGGCAGCGTCTTCGCCTGCCCGGCGGCATCGACCAGCACCAGGCCGGCCGCCGCGCGGGAACGGATCAGGCCAAGGTGATGCTGCCCGTCGCTGGTCTCGACATCGTGCAGCTCGTAGTCCCGGGCGATGGTGTTGCCGGGGAAAAGGATGCTCTCGACGAGCTCGCGCTCGGTGCGGATGGCGCCGATGCGGGAGAGGTCGGGGCCGACCTGCCCGCCGTTCGCGCCCACGCGGTGACAGGCGACGCACGCGCCCTGACCGGCGGCGAAGAGCTTGGCGCCTTCGGCGGGCCGACCCTGCTGCGCGGCGTCGCGGGCGAGACCGTCGAGTTTGCCCTTCTTCTGCTCGTTGGCCGCGAGGGCGGCGTCGAAGGCCGGCTCCATCACCTCGAAGACCGCGCGCGGCCACTTGGCGAAGGCCACGCGCACCTCGTCGGGACGGAGCGTACCGAGCTGGGGCGACTGCGCGAAGGCGGCGGCGATGCGCTTGCCCTGGGCTGGCGAATACTGGCGCAGCACGCGCAGGAAACCACCCTGCTCGATCGGACCGGCCTGCATCAGCACCGGCAGGAAGCGGTCCAGTTGCGCGTCGCTCAGCTGGGCCTCGGACAGACGCTGGCAGGCCTCGATGCGCTGACCCAGGTTGCCGGCGTCGCCGGCCAGCCCGAGCAGGAGATCGCAGGCGCCCTCGCTCAGCTTGCTTCCCGCGTCGGACAGCGCCAACAGGGCGCGCAACCGCAGCGCGGCGGGGCGGTTCGCCTCCGCGGCGAAGGCCGCGAGGTCGGCGTCGAAGGACTTGTGCTTCACGCGGGCGAGCGCCGCGAAGACCAAGGGACCGGGCTCCGACCGCAGGAGCTGCGACAGCGCGGGACGCCAAGGCTGGTCGGCGAGCTTGCCGGTGGACGCGGCGATGGCGCGCAAGGCCACCTGTCGGACCGGGGCGGCCGCATGGCGGAGCATGTCGCCCAGCAGGGCGGCGGTCCGGGGCTGGCCGGCGAAGGCCACGCCGAAGCGTTCCAGGGCGCGGAGCTGTTCGGGCGCAGGCTCGCCCGCCTTGAGCCAGGCGGCGAAGACCGGCGCCACGCGGGCATCGCCATCGGCGGCCTGCGTCAGCGCGAGGAAAGCGTTCTCGCCCAGCCCGGCGTCGGCGGTGCCGAGCGTGCCGGCGGCGAAGTCGAGGACGGCGGCGCGCTCGGCCGCCGGCGTCACCTGGGCGAGAATACGCAGGAGGCGGGCCTGCTGGCGCGGGCTAGTGGCGGCCTTGAGGTCGTCCACGGTGAAGACCCGCGTGCTCAGGCCGGCGTAGAGCGCGGCATGCTCGAGGAAAGCGTCGAGCGGCCGGTCGAGCAAGGTGCGCAGGGCCGCGGTCGCGGCGGGCGTGCGCACCTGGCGGAAACTCATCTGCTCGCAGGCGCGGCGGGCCACGGCGGCATCCGCGGAGCCGAGGTCGCGGGCGATGTCATCGTCGGTGAGCGCACGATAGGAGGCAGGCTTGGCTGGGGCGAGCGCCACCGGCTTCACCGGACGCACGCGGTAAATCCCGCCGGTGACGTTGGCGGAATTGAGCAGGCTGGACGGGCAGTGCGGGTACCAGGTGCCGGTATCGAGCACCAGCAAGGAACCATCCGGGGCCTCGACGACGTCGGTGAGATGGGTGCCCGTCTTGGTGAGCGTGAGAAAATCGTGTTCGGAGGCGCGGTAGCCGGCGCCTTCCTTCTGGAGTTCAAGACGGATGACCTTCTTCGAGTTGTAGAGCGCCACCATGAGGTGGAGGTTGTCGGCGGAGGCGGCGAGGGCCGGGGCGAGTTCGGGACCGCGGGACCAGAGGGCGCAGCCGCTGGGCACTAGGTGGCCGAGGTTGGCGACCAAGGGCATCTGCAGGTGCGTGCGGAGCTGGTCGGCGACGATGTGCAGGAAGTCGGGGCGCGTGTAGATGCCGCCGAGCTGCCACTGGCCGATCGTGTCGTACCGCGGGACGCCGTTATAGAGGTTGCACGTACCGAAGAGCTCGCCGGTCGGGGCGATGGCCAGGCCGGTCGGGTTGTCGCCGCAGATCAGGGCATGCCAGCGGATGTCGCCGCCGTCGGGGCGCATCGACCAGACGCCGCTGGCCAAGCCCTTGTGCACAAGCGTGCCGTCCGTCTGCTTCACGTCATGACCCTTGCGGCCATGCGTCCAGTAAAGGCGGCCATCCGGGTGAGCCCACGGACCGTGGACGTCGGCGCCGTTGGCCGTCCACTGGAAACCGCCCACCAGCAGCTTGCGCTGGTCGGCCACGCCGTCGCCGTCGGTGTCCGTGAACTTCCAGATGCCGGGAGGCGAGGCCACGTAGAGCGAGCCGTCCAACCAGCAGGCGCCCTTCGGCACCGTCAGGCCGTCGGCGAAGACTGTGCTGCGATCGAAGACGCCGTCGCCGTCGCGATCCTCCAGCATCACGATGCGGCCGGCCTTCTCGGCCTCGTGCCGCGCCGTACCCCAGGTCGTCCCCGGGGAATCGCCCACGAAGAGACGACCCTTCGCGTCCACGCAGCCCAAGGTCGGGTGCGCCACCATGCCAGCGGGGGCGGCCTGGATCAGCTCGAAGCCGGCGGGCACGCGGGCCTCGGGGGTCGGGCCGACGCCCTGCCCTTTCGCCAGCACCATCTCGGACGGGCGGGCCAGGTAGGCCGGCAGGTCCTTCGCGCGCACCGGCGCGGGGGCCGGGGCGGCGGAGGTCTTCTTCGGCGCGGGCGCGGGGGTCCACTTCTCCGTGAACTTGCCCAGCGGGTGGAGCTCGTAGCGGCGCACGAACATCTCGGCCGCCTCGGTCTGCAGCAGGATGCGACCACCGCTCGGCTTGCAGTCGAACGCGCGGTTCACCAGCACGCCGTTGGTGAAATACTCCAGGGTGTCACCCTTGGCGATGATTTCAAAACGCGTCCATTCACCGAAAGGCGATTCGACATCGGCACGTCCGCGGTAACCTAAATTGTCCTTCCAATCGACGTCACGGTGCTGCCAGTTGAGACGGCCGCCCGTCATGGTCACGCGCGGTGCGCCCGGCGTCCAGATGGACTCCTTGTCGCGGTCCTTGCCGAGCTCGGCACTGATCGAAACTGGCAAAGGAATCCCGTCCGCGGTCCGGGCGCTGAGGACGAGGATGTCGCCGACACCGCCTTCGATGATCTGGGCCTCGATGCTCGCCATCCAAGAGCCACCCTGGGCGCCGATCGGCCCGAAGCAGTGCACCAAGATGCCGTTATCGCGGGAGCGCTTCGTGCGGCTACCCCAGGTCTTCTCGCCCCACTTGAACTCGCAGACGAGGTGGTAGTCCTTGTAGGCGCCCTTGGTGACCATGCTGCCGTAGCCTTCCCCGCTGACGCGAAGCGCGCCATCCGGCTGCAGCTTGTAGACTTCCTTGGGGTCGCCATGGATGTCGGCCTTCGGGTTAATATGATAATCCATCTTCCCGTCGCGCACGTGCTCGAGGAGGTTGATGAGTTGCGTGACCGCCTCCTGGGGAGGTTCGGGCGGCAGCGTGGGCGTCGGCTTGGCGGGCGGCGTCTGCGCCCACGCGGTGAACGCGCAGAGCAGGGCCGGCACGAACGCCAACCAGCGGGATGGTGGGGGGGATTTCATGGGGGTAGGATAACGACTAGCCGAAGCCCCGGGATGTTCCAGCCGGTTTCGGCGTGTTACCAAGAATGATAAGACGCTTCCCGTTCAATTAGTCCCGCGGCTCACAAAGCCAACATCCGGCGACGCAGTTCGGCGGTCTCCGCCTTGGGGTCGAGACCGGCGACCCGAAAAGGCTCGCCGAAGGTCACAGTGGCCCCGCGGCGGTAAAACGGCCAAAGCAGGAAAAGCAGGATGTTCTGGGTGGTGATCGAGAAACGCCGCACCCACGGGCCCGGGTAATTACCATACCGGATACGCATCGGGACCAAGGGAACGCCCGCCTGAGCGGCGATGCGAACGGCCCCGGTCTTGTAGGGGAGCAGGTCCTCGCCCAAGGCCTCGACCAGACCCGTCGGGCAGATCGCGACCGGCTGACCGGCCTTGAGCAGCTCCACCGCGAGCGGGATGTCGACCTGCACAAAGCCCCACCGGAGCGCCCAGCGCTTGAGGAAGGGGAACGTGAAGACCAGCGGGTGCACGAGCAGGCGCGCGCCGCGATGGGCGAAGGCGAACAGGAAGACATCGCGGTAGCTCGGGTGATTGGAGCAGAGCAGGACGCCACCGGTGGGGACCGAGCCGACGACGGTGACCTTGCCGATGAGCAACCGGATCAGCCAGCGGGCCGGCTGGGGGATGAGGCGCGCAAGCTCGCTGACAAGCATGCGGCCAGCATGGACCGCATCCGACGCAAGGCAACCCCCTTGCGGACATGACCAAGCGCCGCAGGCGGCCAGCCACCGGCCGCGTTTATTCGGTCGCCGGACCGGACTTCTCAGCCCGGAGCAGCCGACGGCGGAGCTTCCAGTCCTTGTGCTTCCGCAAGTAGGCGACCAAGGCATCGAGGATCGGGGCGGACGCATCGTCGGGGTGCCAGGCCCCGATTTCCTTCATCAAGGCTTGGTTGCCCTGCCAGAGACCGAGGCTGTTACGGACCCACATCCCGAGGCCGAAGTGGTGATCCAGTTCGGAGGACTCGGGGTGCAGCAAGACTTCGAGCGTCCGGACCGGCAGGCGCTTGAGGCAGAACTCGACCGCCGCGGGCAACGTCGAGGGATAGTTTTTCTTTCGGGGCATGGGTGAAGGCCCGTCGGTCTGCCCTCGGCAGAAGCATTGTCAAATGAGAGGCAGGGTCAGGAAACTGATTGCGGCTACCTCGGTTGCCTTTGAGGTAGGGACGAGCGTCCCTGCTCGTCCGCGATAGACCAGTTAGACACCCGGCCGACCATAAAGATAGAGTACAGAGTACGGATGACAGAGTACTGAGTACTGCGTCGAGGTGACCTGATGCCAATTCAGAGGCGGTTCGCGCAGGTAGGGACGAGCGTCCCTGCTCGTC
>CAIRWP010000128.1 GCA_903882335.1 uncultured Opitutia bacterium
AGCGCGGCCGGGACGTCGGCCGGGTCCAGGAAGACCTCGAGCCGGTGCCCCATGTTGTAAACCTTGTGCATTTCCTCGGGTTCCGTGCCGCTGACGCGGGCGATCTCGGCGAAGACCGGTGGGGTCGGGAAGAGGTTATCCTTGATGAAGTGGACCCCCGTCCCGAAGCGTCGGCACTTGGTCTGGCCGCCGCCGGAGCAGTGGACCATGCCGCGGACCTTGGCCACGCCGAGGGTGGCGAGGAGGCGGATGACGTAGGGGGCGTAGGTGCGGGTTGGCGACAGGAGAGCCTGGCCGACGGTCAGGGCCGAGCCGGGCAGGGGGTCGGCCAGCCGGTGCGGGCCGCAGTAGGCCAGCTCCGCGGGGGTGGCCTTGTCGAAGGTCTCGGGGTATTTCTCGGCGTAGTACTTGGAGAGCAGCTCGTGGCGGGCGCTGGTCAGGCCGTTGGAGCCGATGCCGCTGTTCTCGGACGTCTCGTAGCTCGCTTGGCCGAAGGAGGCCAGGCCGACGATCGCCAGGCCCGGCCCGACGCGCGCGGCGTCGACGACCGCGGCGCGGTCGAGGATGGCGGTGGCGGTGGAGTCGACGGTGAGGGTTGGGGTGAGGTCGCCGACGTCGGCGGTCTCACCGCCGCCCGAGGCGATGCCGAACCCTTGGGCGCGCAGCATCGCGAGGACTTCCTCGGTGCCTTCGATGAGCTCGGCGAGGATGGCGCCCGGGATCGCGCGCGCGTTGCGGTTGATGGTCGAGGAGAGGATGACGCCCTTCGTGACGCCCACGCAGAGGAGGTCGTCGATGTTCATCACGATGCTGTCCTGGGCGATGCCGCGGAAGACGGAGGCGTCGCCGGTCTCCTTCCACCAGAGGTAGGCGAGCAGCGCCTTGGTGCCGGAGCCGTCGGAGTGCGTGACGACGCAGCGCGCGGGGTCGCCGGTGAGCCGGTCCTCGACGATCTTGCAGAAGGCGAGGGGGAAGAGCCCCCGGTCCAGCTTGTCGACGGCGGCGTGGACGTCGCCCTTGGAGGCGGAGACCCCGCGGGCCGCGTAGCGACCGGTGTCGGGGGAGGGCTTGCTTTCGGACGCCATGACGCTTGCGTGCTTATCTCCGCCCGGTCGGGTGGGTCAACGCCCTTCTCCCTCATGCGCCGTTTCCTCGGATCTCGCCCCGCGTTGGGCCGCTGGGCGATCGGCTTGCTGGCGCTGGCCTTGGTCGCGACCGGCGTCCTGCTCTGGTCGCGCTGGCAGGAGAGCCTGCGTTGGAAGCTGGCCGAGGAACTGCGCCGGGCCTTCGCCGCGCGCGATGTCGCCGCGGTGGAGCGGCTCTACGACTGGACCGACGTCGACGCCGCGACGCGCGCCCGGGTCCGCCTGGTGATCCTCCAGGAGTTCGAGCTGCCGGTGGCCGCGGTGTTCCCGCTCCGTTCGCCGCCGCCGGACCTTTCCGCCCTGACCGACTTCCGCCCGAACCTGCCGCCCATTGGCGTCATCCGTGTCATCCACGACACGCCGGACCGCCTTTCCTCCGATTTCCTCATGGGAAACGCCGGTTTCGGCGAGGTCCGCCTCGTGAACTTGGTGCCGGTCAAGTGACCCATTCTTGACAGTCGTCCGGTCGCCCGCACGTTTTCATCTTCCTTATGGCCGACAAGAACGACAAGCGTCCCGAAAGCGTCCCCGGTAAGTTCTACGTGGATTCGCAGTGCATCGACTGCGACCTCTGCCGCGAGACCGCCCCGAAGAACTTCACCCGCCAGGACGACGGTGGTTACTCCTACGTCTTCGCCCAGCCGACCACCCCCGAGGAGGTCGAGAAGTGCCAGGAAGCCCTCGAAGGCTGCCCGGTCGACGCCATCGGCAAGGACGGCGAATAATCGCCCACCCCGCCTCTCCCCGAGCCCCGGTCCGCCGGGGCTTTTTGTTTGGTGTGGCCGCGGGCGGCGGCTAAGGTGCGCGCATGGGCGTGAAGATCTCCTGCGACTACCTCGGCGACCTGCGCGTGCGCGCGACGCACGGGCCTTCCGGCGTCGAACTCATCACCGACGCGCCGGTCGACAACCAAGGTAAGGGCGAGTCGTTCTCGCCGACGGACCTCGCCGCGACCGCGCTCGCCGCGTGCATCCTCACGATCCTCGGCATCCAGGCGCGCGGACTCGGGCTCGATTTCCGCGGGATGCGCATCGAGGTCGAGAAGCACATGACCGCCCAGCCGCCGCGCCGCATCGCCAAACTCGACGTCGCGATCCGCATGCCCGCCGGCATTCCCGAGGACCTGCGCCCGCGCCTCATGCGCGCCGCCGAGGCCTGCCCGGTGAAACAGTCGCTCCATCCCGACACCGAAATCGCGCTGGTCTGGGAGTGGCCGTCTTAGGTGGTGGCGGTTGGCGGTTAGGGGTTTGACGGTTGCTGCCCTCGCTTCCCATCGTGGCCGGACGACCTGTCGGTATCACTGAATGTCACGCCCCACAAAAAAGCCCCCGAGATCCGGGGGCTTGGTCGAGAGACCGGGCGAAGGCGCTCAGCCGCAACCGCAACCGGCGGAGCCGCAGCCACCCTGCTTCTCGGCCGCGGGTTGTTCCGTGGAGCAGCAGCCGCCTTCCGAACCTTCGGTCGAGCAGCAACCGCCTGCGGACGCTTCGGTGGAACAGCAGCCACCTTCGGATTCGCCGGAGCCGCAACCGCCGCCGCCACAGCAACCGCCCGTTTGGTGCGGGTGGCCGTGCGCGAGCTCGGTCGGCTCAGCGGCGCGAACCGCGACGACTTTGACGTCGAAGTGCAGGGTCTTGCCGGCGAGCTCATGGTTGCCGTCGAGGACGGCTTCCTGGCCTTCGATGGCCTTGATCGTGAGGGTGCGCATGCCTTGGTTGGTGTCGGCGCGGAAGCGCATGCCGGGCTGGACGGCGTGGCCGCCGAAGGCGTCGAGCGGGACGCGCTGCAGGAGCTTGTCGCTGTACTCGCCGTAGCCGAGCGCGGGCGGGACGGTGACGGTCTTGGTGTCGCCGGCGCCGAGGCCGAGGAGACCCTGCTCGAGGCCGGGGATGATGTTCTGGAAGCCCTGGAGGTATTCCAGCGGGCCGCGCCCATCCGAGGCGTCGAGGATGTTGCCCTGGTCGTCCTTCAGGGTGTATTCGATGCTGACGACGGTGTCTTGGGCTACGCGCATGGTGTTAAGGACGTCCGAACCTAGGCGTTTTCCCGAGGCTGGCAAGGCGACAAGGCATCTAAACCTTGACCCCGGTCGGGGGGTTGGTTTGCCTCGACCTCCCTGCTGTTTGGGGCCGTAGCTCAGTTGGTAGAGCGCGTCGTTCGCAATGACGAGGCCGTGAGTTCGAACCTCATCGGCTCCACCAGCAGGGACTCCCGGCCTAGGAAGCAGACCCGTCGAGGCGCCGGATCTCCGTCGGCAGGTCCTGGGTATCCTTCTCCCCGGGCAGCAGCTTGCTCGGCTGGAGGCCGTGGATTTCCACCAGTTCCTGCCCCTTGGGGAGCACGAACTTGCGGTAGCTACCCAGGCCGGTGTTGAACTTCTTCACGGCGTTTTCCAGGCCATCGCGCGCGCCGGCCATGTTCTCGGCGAAGTCGGCGACGCTCTTGTAGAGGTTGGTGGCCTTCTCGATCACATCCTTGGACTCCTGCGCCTGCTTGTGCTGCAGCCAGGTGAGGTTGATCGCGGAAAGGAAGCCCATGAGCGTGGCGGGGGTGGCCAGGAGGATGCCCAGCCGGCCCGCGTCGATGATCAGCTCGTTGTCGCCTTCGAGGGCGGTGCTCAGGAGCGATTCGGCAGGCAGGAAGAGGATCACCTTGTCGAAGGAGGTGCGGCCCGCCGCGGCCTGCGCGCCGGGGTAATCCTTGTCGGCCAGCAGCTTGATGGTCGCGCGGAGTTTGGCGGCATGCGCCTCCACCAGCTCCTTCCGGTTGGACGCGGCCGGATTCACCATCGCCACGTCGAACTCGGGCACCTTCGAGTCGATGATCACGCAGCGGTCGCCCGGCAGCAGCACGATGAGGTCCGGGCGGGTGTCGCCTTGGGCCGTCTGCTCGATGAAGTCGCAATGCTGGCTGAGGCCCGACGCCTCGACGACGCGACGCAAGGTCTGTTCGCCCCACTTGCCGCGATGTTGCGACGACTTCAGGACCGAGGTGAAGTCATTCGTGCTGGTCGCCAGGGCTGCGGTCGTCTCGGTGATCTTGGCCATCTGTTCGCGCACCTGCGTCAGGGCGTCGCCCTGGTTCTGCAGGCTTTGCTGCATCGTCTGCCGGTAGCTCGCCAGCGCGGTGCTGATCTGGGCGATGAGCGGTTCCACCTTCGTGGAGACTTCCTTCGTCACGTCGGGGGCCATGCCCTTGAGCACGTCGGTGCTCATCTTCGCGAAGCTGGTCTTCAGCTCGGCGAGGTCACGGCTGTAGCGCTCGGTCGCGTCGGCCAAGGCTTTCTGGTGGTCGCCCCGGAGCTGTGCGATGGCCCGCTCGTGCGCCTGGGCCGACTCGGTGAGCTGTTGCTGCGCGGCCAGCTTGGCGGCCTCGGCGCCCGAGGCCTTCGTCAGCGCGGCTTCCTTCGCGGCCCGCTCCTGGGTCAGCGCCGCGTTGACGGTGGCGAGTTGTCGGCGGGCCTCCTCGAGGAGGGCGGCGTTCGCCTGATCGGCGCCCGCTTCGGCCGGCCGACCGGATTTCAGGATGAGGAAGGCGACCGCGCCGAGCACGATGACCAAGAGGAGGGGCGTGACGTATTCCATGATAGCTGTGATCGGAGACTCTGCCCGGGGGCCTCCCGACCGCAACCCCGGGCCTTCAGCCGCGCGGGTCGTTCTCGATGGCCAGCGCGTTGCCCGTCTCCCAGGCCGCCTCGTAGGCCGCGATGTATTCTTCCTCGGAGTTGCCGGGCGCCGCCGGTTCGCCGCCGATCCCGGCCAGGAAGCCGTAGCGGACGGCGTGCGCGACCTTGCGGCGACGTGGGGTCAGGCGTTGTTCGGTCCAGTCGGTGGCCCGGCGGAACGGCTCGTCGGGGATCTGCGACTTGACGGAATGGCCGACCAGCCAGGCGACCACCCCGGCGTGGGCGAGGTCGCTGATCCGGCGGACGGACGGGATGGGGGCGCGGTCCCCGGCGATCCCTTGGGCGATCTGGCGCTGGATCTCCAGTTTCAGGATCACTCGCCAGCGCTCCTCGGTCGTGAGCAGGCCGAAGTCGAAATCCGGGTCATCGGCCGCCGAATCACGGAGCTCGGCCCGGGCGTAGCTGCGCCACTTCTCCAGCCACGCGGTCCACTCGTCCGTCCCGCGCAGCGGGGGTTTGCCAAGCCATTCGGGGATATCGTCGCGCATACGGGGTTGATGCAGTAAATAGGCCAAAATAGGGGAATTGCGCAAGTAAAAAGGTGAAATAATGTTCACTAAAGCCACCTTGGGATACCGGGGTATCGACGGGCCGTCATTAATCGTCAAAAAAGGGTAAAAACCCCGAAAACTAGTCGAACAAATCCTTTTTAACGGTGTTATCCCAAAGACCCCATCCCTCCAGTGAAACGCTCCCTTTTGTCTCCTCGTGCTTCGCGGGCCCTGCTCCCCGCTTGTTGCCTCACTTTCGCGGGTCTGCTCATGCCCCTGACCTTCCTCGGTCAGACGGCCGCTCCGGCCGCTCCGGCCGCGCCCGCTGCGCCTGCTGCTCCGGCTGCCCCGGTTACTCCGATCGTCGTGGTGACGCCCGTCGCGACCCCTGCGCCTGGCCTGCTCGGCACCGACAGGGTCGGCCCGGTCCTCCTCCGCGACGAGACGGTCGCCCAGGTGCTCGAATTACTGCAGCGCTGGACGGGTAAGACCGTGCTCCGCCCGCAGGCCTTGCCGGCCAACCTCTACACGCTCTCGCTCCCGGCTGCGGCCACCCGCGACGAGGCCCTCCTCGCGATCGAGACGCTCCTCAGCCTCAACGGCGTCGCCGTGATCCAGCAGGGTGACAAGTTCCTCAAGGTCGTCCCGAACCTCACGGCGAAGGCGGAGTCCCCGTCGCTGCTCACCGGCAGCACGCTCACCCTGTCGCCGAGCGGCCGCGTCGCCTCCAAGATCTTCACCCTCAAGCACGCCAACGGCCAGGAAGTCGTCGCGCAGATCGCCGGCATGCTCAACACCACGCTGGCCACCCCGCCGGTGTTCTTCAGCCGCAACAATGCGGTGCTCGTCACCGACTCCATCACCAACCTCCAGAAGATCGAGACGTTGCTGACCCAGCTGGATAAACCGCAGCTCGACGTGATCGTCACCAAGATCTACTCGCTCAAGCACGCGATGGCCGTCGACCTCGTCAACAAGCTGACGGCCCTCCTGCGTACCCCGGCGGCCGCCGGCGCCTCGCCGTTCCGCCTCAGCACCGGCACGAGCTTCACCGCCGACGAGCGCACCAACCGCGTGATCCTCATGGGGTCCGCCGACCAGCACGACTTCTTCGACAAGCTGATCGAGCAGCTCGACACCAACTCCGACCCGAACACGAAGACCGACGTCGTCTTCCTGCGCCACGCCAACGCCGCCGAGGTGTCGACCCTCATCACCCAGCTCATCACGGGCCAGACCACCGCCGCCAACCGCGCCGGCAACAAGACCACCAACGGCGCCGCCCGCGTCACCACCCCGACGCCCGCGCCGACCCCTGCCGGCACCGCGGCCGCCGGCACCACGCAGCAGAATGGCGCCGACGAGTTCAGCAACATGGTGACCGTCATCCCCGACGTCCGTAGCAACTCGGTCGTCGTCTCGGGCACCAAGGACGACCTGCGCCTGCTCCACGAGCTCATCGACAAGATCGACATCGTCCTCCCGCAGGTCCGTATCGAGGTCGTCATCGCCGAGGTCACGCTCAGCGACAACGACGAGAACGGGTTCTCCGCGCTCGGCGCCACCGTCACCAACGGCCGGCTCGTCTCCGTCGGCGGCACGCTGATCGGCGGATCCGTGGCCGGCGTGGGCGGGGTGGGCCAGGCGGTCGTCACGTCCGACGGCAACCTCTCGGGCCTCCTCTCCCTCAACACGATCCCGCGCAAGAACGACACTAAGATCCTCTCGGTGCCCGCGGTGACCACGACCCACAACAAGGAGGCCACCCTCTTCGTCGGCGAGTCCCGCCCCGTCATCACCGGCAACACCGTGGCCGGCACCACCGGTCAGGTCGTCTCCACCGTCTCGCAGCGCGACATCGGCATCCAGCTCCGCGTCCTGCCGCTCATCGGCAAGGACGGCTCCGTGCAGCTGCAGGTCTCGCAATCGGTCGAGGACATCCTCGGCGAGGTCACCCTCGACGGTAACCAGCAGCCGATCATCGGCCGGCGCACCACCGATTCCTTCGTCAGCGCCCGCAGCGGCGAGGTCGTCGTCCTCGGCGGCCTCCAGCGCCGCCAGCAGACCAAGCAGACCAACCGGCTCGGCCCGATCCCGTTCCTCGGCGACCTCCTCGGCAACTCCAAGGACCAGGACACCCGCACCGAGCTCGTCATCTTCCTGCGGCCGTACGTGCTCAACAACTCGGCGGTGGACAACCTCGACGCGCTCGGACGCATCGACGCCTCCCCGATGAAGGAGGATGTCCGGAAGGTCGTCGATAAGTCGGTCCCGCCTTTTGTCCCGACCGCCCCCGCGCAGAAGTGACCATGCTCACCGCTGACCAGCACGGCTTGCCGCGCGCCCTGGCCGAGAGGCTGGGCGACGAGGCGCGCGCCGCCTTCGCGGAGGCCCCGCGCGAGGCCCGTTTCAAGCTGCTCGCGCAGGCGCTCAACCTCGACGAGGCTGCGCTGCTCGCCGAGCTCGCCCGCCTGACCGGCCTCGAGGTGCTCGAGGAGCCGGCCATCGACCCCGAGGGCCTCAAGGTGCTGCCCGCGCGCATCGCCGCCGAGGCCCAGGTGGTCCCGACGATCCTCGCCGGCGCGCCCGAGGGCCGCCTCAACCTCGTCACCGCGCTCCCGCCGGACGCCGCCACCGTGGATTGGGTCGCGACCTTCACCCCGCGCCGCCCGAAGTGGTTCCTCGCGCCCCCCGAGCGCGTGGCCCAGCTGATCAACGAGAACTACGGCGTGGGTTCCGGCAGCCTCGACGACGAAGGCCAGGACCTGCCCGTCCAGGCCGAGGCGCCGACCGACGGCGAAGCCGACCAGGACGCGGCGGTCGTGCGCTTCGTCACCGACGTCCTCTCCCAGGGGGTCGCCGAAGGCGCGACGGACGTGCACTTCGAGCCGCAGGAGGGCCACCTCCGCATCCGCTACCGCATCGACGGCCTGCTCGTGGCGGTGCCGCTCCCGGAGAACCTCGCGCGCTTCCAGGACGCCATCATCTCGCGCCTGAAGATCATGGCGCGCCTCAACATCTCCGAGCGGCGCCTGCCGCAGGACGGCCGCATCAACTTCCGCGACGGCAAGAACGTCCTGGATATCCGCGTCTCCACCATCCCGACGATCTACGCGGAGTCCGTCTCGCTGCGCCTGCTCAACCAGCGCAAGGAGGCCTACGACATGGACCGCATCGGCATGATGCCCGACGAGCAGGCCCTCGTCCGCAAGGTCCTCGACTACCCGCACGGCATCATCCTCGTCACCGGCCCGACCGGTTCCGGTAAGTCGACCTCGCTCAACGCCTTCCTCCGCGAGATCAACTCGCCGGAGCTGCGTATCGTCACCATCGAGGACCCGATCGAGTACGAGGTGCCCGGCGCCAACCAGGTGCAGACCAAGGCCGAGATCGGCCTGACGTTCGCCAACGCCCTCCGCAGCACGCTGCGCCAGGACCCCGACGTCATCATGGTCGGTGAAATCCGCGACTTGGAGACCGCCGAGATCTCCATCCGCGCCTCGCTCACGGGCCACCTAGTCTTCTCCACGCTCCACACCAACGACGCGCCCGGCGCCATCACGCGCCTCGTCGACATGGGCGTCGAGCCCTTCCTCGTCGCCTCCGCCGTCGAGCTCGTCATCGCGCAGCGCCTCGTGCGCCGCCTCTGCCCGGACTGCGCCAAGGACGTCCCCGTCGACCCCGCCCGCGTCCTGCCGGCCCTCGAGGCCCTTGGCATGGGCGCCCCGGAACTGGCGGGAATCAAGACCCTCCGCCAGCCGGTCGGCTGCCGCAAGTGCCGCAACACCGGCTACCGCGGCCGCGTCGGCGTCTTCGAGATCTTCCACCCGAAGCCGCTGCACGACCTCATCGTCGGCCGCGTCTCCAACCGCGAGCTGACCGATAAGGCCATCGCGCAGGGTATGCGTCCGCTCGCCCGCGCCGGTTGGCAGAAGGTGACGGCCGGCCTGACTTCGCTCGATGAGCTGGTGCGCAACCTGAGCTCCAACGAGTAACGCGCGATGCCCGCCTTCAACTACAGCGCCCGCGACGCGCAGGGGGCGACGGCCGACGGCGTGATCCAGGCCCCGAACCGCCGTGAGGCGCTCCGCCGCCTGCAGGCCCGTGGGCTCCGGCCGCTGGCGGTGACGGAGAGCGGCGCCGCCGGGCGCGCCCAGCGCGACGCCCAGGTCGGCGCCGGCACGGGGCCCGACCCGGAGCCGACCGTCGAACAGCTGCTGCCGTTCCTCGAGTCCATCGCCGATCTCGTCCGCAGCGGCATGTCCGCCGGCGAGGCGTTGCGCATGCTCGCGAACCGCACCCAGAAGGGTCCGCTGCGTACGCTCTGCGCGGGCCTGTGGACCCGCCTCGGCGAGGGCCAGAACCTCTCGGCGGCGATGGCCGCCTACCCGCGTGTTTTCGACGGCCAGACGATCAACCTCATCGCCGCGGGCGAGGCCACCGGCAACATCCTCGACGTCATCGAGCGCCTGATCACGCACGCCACCGAGCAGCGCGAGTTCCGCCGCAAGATCGTGGCGGCCCTGGCTTACCCCAGCTTCATCTGCGTCGTCGCCCTGTTCGTCGTCACGTTCTTCGTCCTGTTCCTCCTGCCGCGCATCAAGACCCTGCTGGACTCCCTCGGCGGTCAGCTGCCGCTCGCGACCAAGCTGCTGATCTGGTTCGCCGACATCCTCAAGTGGGTCGGTCCGCTGGGCCTGCTGGCCGTGGCCGTCGGCGCCCTCGTCATCCGGCAGCTGCGCCAGACCGAGGCCGGCCGCCTCCAGACCGACGAGTTTCTGCTGACCGTGCCGCTGGCCGGGACGTTCGTGAAGCGCGTCTCCGTCCTGAATTTCTGCCACACGCTCGCGGTCCTGCTGGAGAACGGCATCACCACCGCCGAAGCGCTCCGCCTGGCCGAGAAGACCGCCCCGAACCGCGCCATGCGCGCGCAGCTCCACACCGCGACCGACCGCGTGCTCGAGGGCGAGAGCCTCTCCCGCGCGCTGGCCAAGACCGGCTACTTCGAGGACCTGCTGCTCGACCGCATCGCGATCTCGGAGCAGACCGGCAACCTCGCGCCCGGCCTGCGCGACATCGCGCGCTCCTACCGCGCTCAGCTCGACAAATGGCTCGGGGCCGTCTCGCAGACCATCTCCGCTGCCGTCCTGACCGCCGCCTTCTCGTTCGTCGCCTTCATCGCCTACGCGATCGTCTCCGCCGTCTTTGAGGTCAGCTCGAGCTTTAGGTTCTGAGGGAGGACAGACGGAGAGTGCTGAGTACTGAGTACGGAGTACAGAGTGTATCTGTAGCCGCATCGATCTAACCGCTAACCGCCAACCCCTAACCGCTCGCGAATACCATTCGCGCCAGAGTACGGAGTACAGAGTGTACCTGTAGCCGCATCGACAAACCGCTAACCCCAACCGCTCGCGAATACCATTCGCGCCGGTAGGGACCAGCGTCCCTGCTGGTCCGCGGCCAAGGCATGGG
>CAIRWP010000129.1 GCA_903882335.1 uncultured Opitutia bacterium
CCTACCTCGCGGATCCGGCCGAGTTCTGGCTCAAGCGGGCGCTGGGCATGGATGAGGTCAAGCACGGCAGCATCGAGCTCGACGCCGCCGGCTTCGGCTCGCTGGCGCACGGAGCGCTGGAGATCTTCGGCAACGACAACCTCGACAAGGCCGTCACCGACCGCGACGAGATCCACCGCCAGCTCATGGCCTGCCTGGGCAAGCACGTCGAAGCCCACTTCGGCAATAACCCGTCGACCGCCATCCGCCTGCAGATCGAAGCCGCGCGGGGTCGCCTGACGGCCTTCGTCGAGACGCAGGCGGCGATGGCCGCCGAAGGATGGGTCATCAAGGCCGTCGAAGGCGACCTACCCAAGGATGATTCCCTCGGCATCGAGATCAAAGGATCGTTTGACCGATTGGACTTCAATACCCGGACCGGCGAATGGCGGGTCTATGACTACAAGACCTTCAACCACGCCAAGAACCCGGTCGGCACCCATACCGCGACGGGAGTGGACGGAGCCCCCTTCACCGCCCAGGTCAGGAAGCGAAACCGCAAGGGCGAGGATACCGGCGAAACGAAACTCATCCGCTGGAAGGACCTGCAACTGCCCGTCTACCACCGCTCGCTGAAGCTGGGTTGGACCGGCATAGGCAAGGACGACATCCTCCAGGTCGGCTACCTCTGCCTGCCCTCCAAGGTCAGCGACACCGGAGTCAAGGCATGGGAGCATTACCATGCAGACTTCCTGCAGTCCGCCGAGACGCAGATCGCACAGGTCGTGGCGGCCCTCCTGAAGGGCGGCAAGGAAGCCTACCAGCCGTCCGAGGACGGCAGCGAATACCCCATCCTCGCCGCGCTGAAAGGACGACGCATGAAGGAATACCTCAACGTCGACCAATTGGGAGGAGTCCGCTCGTGAGTAAGTTCCCCGTCGAAGATAAGGTCATCCTGGCCTCCGCCGGTTCGGGCAAGACCTTCGCCCTGTCCGATCGTATCGTCAAACTCCTGGCCACTGGCGCCAAGCCCGAGCAGATCGTCGCCCTGACGTTCACGCGGGCGGCGGCGGCGGAGTTCGTGGCCCGGACACTCGAGAAGCTCGCCAAGGCGGCTTCGAGCGAGGAAGAGGCCGCCGATCTGCGCAGCAAGGACCGCCTGAACCTACCGGAGACCTGCGATGCGGCGTTCTTCCGGGATCTCCTGCGTAAGACCCTGCTCTCCATGCAGCGCCTCACCCTGGGCACGCTGGACAGCTTCTTCGCCCGGTTGGTGACCAACAACCCGACCGAGGTCGGCCTGGACGGCGGACGCATCAGCAACATCAGCGACGTCGAGGCCGCGGACATCCGGACGCAGGTCATCGCCCAGATGATGGCCGAGACCGACCCGAGCGAGATCGCCGAGATCTGGGACCTGCTACGCTTCCTGAACCAAGGCAAGGTCGTCGCCACCCCGCTCAAGGGCTTCGCCGAGACCGTCGCCAAGCTCCATGATCTCGTATCCTTGGCCAAGGACGACTTCAAGTGGGGCGAAGCCGGCACCATCTGGCCACAGGGCCGACCGGAGATCTTCCAGCGCCCGTCCGAGGGGGAGACGCAGAAGGCCTCCCGGGAGCTGCTGATCTGGCTGGAACCCCAGACCTTCCACGCGACTTTCAAGAAGAGCCTGATCAGTATCGCCCAGAACATCGGAGCGATGACGCACGCGGCGGACATGTCCGACTCTAATTGGAACAACCTAGATGGACGCCTCAGGCCGGTCGTACGGGGCAAGATGGGTGAAGACATCACCATCAGCTATCCCGCGGGCAGAGGCTTCCAGCAGATCCCGCTGACCGCTGCCGCCTGCGATGCCCTGCGGGTGCTGGCCCGGACAGCCTACTCCATCGCGCTGGAGGAGAAGCTGGCGCAGACGAAGGCGATGCATCGCCTGCTCAAGCGGTATGATGAGATCTATGACCGGGAGATCCGCCAGCGAGGCCGACTGACCTTCAGCGACAACGTCACCCTGCTCCTCAACGCCGAGGGTAAGTTCGACATCGATTACCGTCTGGATTGCAGCGTGAAGCACTGGCTCTTCGACGAATTCCAGGACACCAGTAC
>CAIRWP010000130.1 GCA_903882335.1 uncultured Opitutia bacterium
CCTCGCGGTGATCGAGCATGTCAGCGACCACATCCTGGTCATGTCCCAGGGCCGCGTGGTCGAACAAGGGACGCCGGCCGAGATCCTCGGCGCGCCCCGCGAGGCCTACACGCGCCGCCTCCTGGCGGCCGTCCCGAAGTTCTGAGGATGGCCGACGCGGCCCCGCGCCCCGCCCACCCGCTCGACCGCACGACGCTCGGGCTCGCGGCGTTGCTCGCGACGTGCGCGGCCTTCACCACCTGGGACCAGTGGGCGATCTGGAGCACCAAGGATGATTACACGTTCGGCTACCTCGTGCCGGTCTTCGCCGCCTACGTGCTCTGGGACCGCTGGCCCGAGCTCCGCGCCCTGCTGACCGGCGAACGCGGGTTCGTCTCCGCGCCGAGCCGGCCGTGGCTCGTCCGTCTCGCCGGGATCGTCGCTTTCGCCACCCTGCTGGCCTTCGCCCTCGGCGCGGTGGGCCGCATCATCTACGGCACCGGGGCGGCCGCGACCACGCTCATGGCAGGCGGCCTCACCGGACTGTCGCTCGCGACAGCCTTCCTGTCCGCCCGGGGCCCCCGGGACGTCGAGCCCTCGGCCGAGGCCCGCTGGCGGCTGACCGGGCTCGTCGTCTTCCCCGCCGCGGTCTGGCTCATCTCGGGCCCGTTCCTCTACTTGGTCGACAACCGCATCAAGCTGGCGCTGCTGACGAACGTCACCGAGATCGTCTCGGGCTTCCTGCGCGCCTCCGACCAAGCCATCCGCGTCAGCGGCAACACGATCGTCTTCGCCAACGGCGACGCCGTCGGCGTAGCCGACGCCTGCTCGGGGATCCGCTCGCTGTCCGCCTGCGTCTTCGCGGGCGCGTTCCTAGGCGCGCTCTTCCTCGAGGGCGGCCCGATCGGCCGGCTGCTCCGGGGCGGCGCCCTGCTCGCGCTCTCCGCTGGCACCGCGCTTCTCCTCAACATCGGCCGAAACACCTTCCTGGCGTTCCATGCCCTGCGTCACGGGTCGAAGTCGCTCGAGCTCGACCTGCAAGGCGTGGCGCCGGGCCAGCCCGGCTTCTCCGGCCTGGGGACCGTGCACGACCTCGCCGGCAACGTCGCGATGGGGCTGGCCCTGATTGTGCTTATCGCCCTGGTGCCGGCGCTCAACCGGCTCGGCCGAGCGCCCCGCCCCACCCCTCCCGCATGAAGATCCTGCACCTTTCCCCGGAACTCGCGCCCTGGTCCAAGGCCGGCGGGCTCGGCGACGCCGTCGCAGCCCTCGCCAAGTCCATGGGGGCGCTCGGCCATGAGGTCCGCGTGGTCACGCCGCTCTACGGCTCGGTCCCCGGCGCGGAACGCATGGGCGTGCTGCTGCCGAGCCTGCAGGTCGGCGTCGGCGGCGACCCCCGCAAGGCGGGCTGCCGCGTCCGGACGCAAAGCGTGGCCCCGCAGGTCGAGGCCTGGTTCATCGAGCACGAGGATTACTACGGTGCCCGCGAGATCTACCCGCCGCGCGAGGACGCGGGCGAACGCGCCCATTTCTTCGCCCGGGCCGGTCTCGATGCCTGCGTCGCCGCCGGCTGGATCCCTGACATCATCCACTGCCACGACTGGACGACAGGCCTGATTCCCCCTCTGCTCAACACAACGCTACGCGAGGGACCGCTCGGCGCGGCGAGCTCCGTGCTGACGATTCACAACCTGCAGCACCAAGGCCTGCACCCGCGCCGCACGCTGGATTTCGCCGGGCTTCCGGCGCACCTGTTCCGACCCGATGAGCTGGAGTGCCTCGGCGGCGTGAACTACCTCAAGGGCGGCATCCTGCACGCCCGCACGGTCCTCACCGTGAGCCCGACCTATGCGCGGGAGATCCTCACGCCCGCCTTCGGTCATGGCCTCGAGGACGTCGTGCGGCGGCGCGCCGACGCGCTGCACGGCATCCTCAACGGTGTCGACCGCGACGAATGGGATCCGGCGCGCGATCCGCACCTCGCCCAACCCTTCTCCGCCGGCGACCTCGCGGGCAAAGCGGCCTGCAAGGCGGCCTTGCTGCGGGAACTGAACCTTCCGACGGAGCCGGACCGCCCGGTCGTCGGCGTCATCTCGCGCCTCTGGGACCAGAAGGGGCTGGACCTCGCCTTGGCGGTGCTCCCGCGCCTGCTGCGCGAGGATGCCCTGCGCTTCGTGTTGCTGGGCAGCGGCGACGCTTCCCTCGAGCAAGGCTTCCGGCGCCTGGCCGCCGAGTTCCCGGCCGCCTGCGCGGTGAAGATCGGTTACGACCATGGGCTGTCCCACCGCATCGAGGCCGGCGCCGATTTCTTCCTGATGCCGAGCCGCTTCGAGCCCTGCGGACTCAACCAGATGTACTCGATGACCTACGGCACCCTGCCGATCGTCCGCGAGACGGGCGGGCTGGCGGACACCGTGATCCCGTGGGACGGAGAGAAAAAGGGGACGGGCGTGGTCTTCACCCATGCCGACCTCGCGGGCGTGGAATGGGGCCTCCGGCGGGCGCTGGAACTCTACGCCCAGCCGAAAAAATTCGCCGCCGTGCGTCGCGAGGCGCTCCGGCAGGACTTCAGTTGGCGTCGTTCGGCGGAAGAACACCTCCGCCGCTACGCGGTAGCGTAGTTTCGAGCAGTCCGAAAAGTCGAAAAATCGCCAGTCGTGAGGCGGGTTGCCTAAAAAAAGCCTGAATACCCATTTTGGCACGGATTCGGGACGCTCCGGTGACTTTGGCACGGGGTAAGCATAAGGGGAGTCGCCATGAAGCACATCACCGCACTCACCCTCACCACCCTCCTCGCCGCGACCGGTCTTGCCCAGACCACCGCCGCTCCCGCCGCCGCTCCGGTCTCGTATGACCTGACGGCCGGGTACGACAGCGAGTACTACTACCGCGGCCTCTGGTTCTCCAACCAGAACGCCTGGTACAACCTCGGCGCTTCCAAGAAGCTGTCCGACAAGACCACGGTCAACGCCCTGGCCTACTACACCTCGAGCAACGATCGCCGCTCGCTCTACCAGGAACTCGACCTCGGCGCCTCCGTGGCCTACGACGCCGGTTTCGCCACGCTGACCGCCGGTTACACGCACTTCTTCTTCTTCAACGGTTACCTCGGCGGCGGCGCTGGCCAGACCTTCGCTTCCGAGCTCTTCCTGAGCGCGGCCAAGACCGTCGGTCCGGTGAACGTCACGGCGACCTATGCCTACGACATGTACATCGACGCCGGTTACGCCGAGCTCGCCGCGGACAAGTCCTTCACCCTGAACGACTCGACCTCCCTCGTCCTGAAGGC
>CAIRWP010000131.1 GCA_903882335.1 uncultured Opitutia bacterium
CTCTAGCCTCACCACCAGGGGTAGTTTTAGGCCGGTTTCACGCACGGCTTCGACAATACCCGTAGCGATCACGTTGCAGTCCATGATGCCGCCGAAGATGTTCACCAGGATGCCCTTCACGTTGGCATCTCCCAGGATGATTTTGAAGGCCGCCGTGACCTGGTCTTTCGTCGCGCCGCCGCCGACGTCGAGGAAGTTAGCCGGGCTGCCGCCGAAGTGTTGGATGATGTCCATCGTGGACATCGCGAGGCCGGCGCCATTGACGAGGCAGGCGATGTTGCCGTCGAGGGCGATGTAGGAGAGGCCGAACTTCGAGGCCTCGATCTCCTTGGCGTCTTCCTCGTTGAGGTCGCGGAGGGCGACCACGTCCGGGTGGCGGAAGAGGGCGTTGTCGTCGAACGACACCTTGGCGTCGAGGGCGAGGAGCTTACCTTCCTTCGTCACGAGGAGCGGGTTCACTTCGACCATCGCGCAATCCTTCTCCCAGTAGAACTGGTAGAGCTTGGTGACGAGGGTCACGCACTGCTTGAAGAGCTCGCCGCTGAAGCCGAGGGCGAAGGCGACCTGGCGGGCCTGGAAGGCCTGGAGACCCACGGCGGGGTCGACCTGCACTTTGAAGATCTTCTCCGGGGTCGCGTGGGCGACGTGCTCGATCTCCATACCGCCTTCGGTCGAGGCGACGATGACCGGCTGGGAGGTCGCGCGGTCGAGGAGGATGGCGAGGTAGTACTCGTCGTCGCGGCCGTCGGGGCGCTTGCCGAGGTTGGCCGCCTCGGTGAAGTAGATGGTCTGGACCTTGCGGCCGGCCTCGCCGGTCTGCGCGGTCACGAGGGTGTTGCCGAGCATCGCCTGCGCGTGCTCGACGGCCTTTTCCTTGGTGGCGGAGAACTTCACGCCGCCCTTGAAGCCGTTGGTGAAGGTGCCCTTGCCGCGGCCGCCCGCGTGGATCTGGGACTTGACCATGTAGCCGCCGGCGCCGTCGAGCTGCGCGAGCGCGCCCGCGAACTGGTCGGCGGTCTGGACGGCGACGCCCTTCGGGACGGCGACACCGAATTTTTCGAACAGGGCCTTGGCCTGGTGCTCGTGGATATTCATCGGAATGGGCGGGCGGGACGGATTAACCCTTCAGGTCGGCTTCCTTGGCCTTGAGGTTCTTCTCGATGTCGGCCGTGAACTTGTCGGTGTGGGTCTGGATCTCCTTCTCGGAGCGCTTCATCTCGTCGTCCGTGACGAGCTTGTCCTTGTTGCCCTTCTTGAGGAGCTCGAGGGCGTCGCGGCGGGCGTTGCGCACGCGGACCTTACCTTCCTCGGCCATCTGCGTGGCGCGCTTGGCGAGCTCGAGGCGACGTTCGCCGGAGAGGGAGGGGACCGGGCAGCGCATGAAGTTGCCCTGCGGGACGGGGTTGATGCCGACGTTCGCGGCCATGATGGCCTTGCGGATTTCGTCCATCACGCCCTTGTCGAACGGCTGGACCACGATGGTCTGCGCGTCGGGGGTGGTGATAGCGGCCATGTCCTTCAGCCGCTGCGTCGTACCGTAGGCTTCGACGTGCACCTGGATATTCTCGATCATACCCGGGGAGGCCTTGCCGGTGTGCAGGGTGGCGAACTCGTGGGAGGTGTGGTCGACCGCCTTCTTCATGGCGTTGGCGCCGTCGGCGATGATTTTCTTGATGTCCATGGGTGGGGGAGGGGGTGTTTGGTTGGAAAATCAGGCGACAAGGGTGCCGATGCGCTGGCCGAGGACGGCCTTCTTCACGGCGCCCTTGTCCGACATCGAGAAAACGATGATCGGGAGCTTGTTGGCCTCGCAGAGCGAGAAGGCTTCGGCGTCCATCACGCCCAGACGCTTGGTGAGGGCCTCGGCGTGCGAGACGCGGTCGTAGCGCTTGGCGTCTTTATGCTTCATCGGGTCCTTGTCGTAGACGCCGTCGACCTTGGTCGCCTTGAGGATGGCGTCGGCGCCAATCTCGTTGGCGCGCAGGGCGGCGGCGTAGTCGGTCGTGCAGTACGGGTTACCGGTGCCGGCGACGAAGATGACGATGCGGCCGCGGGTGAGGTGACGCGTGGCGCGGCGCTGGATGAAGGGTTCGGCGATGCGGTCCATCGGGATGGCGGTCATGACGCGGACCTCGAGGCCGGCTTTCTCGAGGCGGTCCATGAGGGCGAGGCCGTTGATGACGGTAGCGAGCATCCCCATGTTGTCGCCCGTGGTGCGGTCGGTGCCGTTGGCGCGGGCACCGGCGAGGCCGCGGAAGATGTTGCCGCCGCCGACCACGACCGCGACCTGCGTGCCGAGTTGGCGGAGGGACTTCAGCTCCTCGGCGAGGCGGTCGAGCACCGCCGGATCGATGGATTCGCCGGTGGCGTCGTTCCGAAGGGCTTCCCCGCTGATCTTCAGCACGATACGACGGTACTTAGACTTCTTGACGGCGGCGGCGGGCATACAGGGGAAATGAGGAAGGACACCCCCAGCGTCAACCTCGCCTTGGACACGCTTGACTCTCCCCGCCGGAAGGCTCTTCAGTAGGGGTGCACAGACCCGTGGTGTAACGGTAGCACAAGTGATTTTGGTTCACTTTGTCGGGGTTCGAATCCCTGCGGGTCTATGCATGCCATGGGGTGCTTCGTCACCAAGCCAAAAAAGAACCCCGGGGTCGCCGGGGTTCGCGGAAGGTTGTCGGGCGGCTCAGGCGCGACCTAGGTATTCCTTGTTCTCGGTGCTGACCTTGATCTTCTCGCCCTGTTTGATGAAGAGCGGGACGTTGACCTGGAGGCCGTTCTCGCAGGTGACCGTCTTCTGGACGTTGCCGGCGGTGTCGCCCTTGACGGCGGGCGGGGCTTCCAGGACTTCGACGGTGACGGAAGGGGGTAGGTCGACGGTGACCGGCTTCTCCTCGACGAAGAGGACCATGTAGGAGGTGCCCGAGATCAGGAACTCCTTGGAGTCCGCGAGGGTCGCGGCCGAGATGTAATATTCCTCGTTGGAGTCGGTATCGACGAAGATATAGCTGCCGTCGGCCTCGTAGGAGAACTCGAGCTGTTTGATCGAGTTGTCGAAGACCTCGAAGCTGACGCCGATGCCGCAACGGACCGGGATCTTGGCGCCGGTCTTGATCGAGCGGAGCTCCATCTGGACGTAGGAGGCGTTGTTCGGGGGGGTGCGGACGAGGCACTCCAGAACGATGCAGAGCTCACCGTTGTAGCTCATGATGTTCTTCTTCTTGATACGGTTGACGGGAAGGGAAGCCATGGGAGTAAAGGCGAACACAAGCCGCCCCCCCCGCCACGGTCAAGCCGGACTTGCCTCCCGGCAGTCCGCCGGGGCTTATTCGCCCCGACCGACCTTATCCGTCACGGCCGGGCTGCCGTCTGGGAGGCGGTAATTGACCTTGAGACCCTTTAGGCCCTCGAGGTCGCGTCCCAGCCGAGCCTGGAACTCCGGCCAAGAACGGCCGGCGGGGTCCGACCAGGCGACCTCAGCCAGCGCGATGAGTCGAGGGAAGGCCATATACTCGAGTTTGGCCCCGTTGTAGATGTACTCGGACCAGAGCTGGGCCTGGCACCCCAGCACCAGCTTGCGTTGCTCGGGGGTGAACTTGGGAGGAATCGGGTCGAAGGCGTAGACCTTTTCCACCGTCAGGGTGCCGCCGATCACGTCGAAGCGCGGGTCCGCGGGGCGCTTGCCTTGGCCGTAGTCGAAGTAAGTGTGGGAGGTCGGGGCCATCACGATCGGGTTGCCGCGTTCGGCGGCGAGCTGCGCCCACTTCCAGTCGCGCCAGACCATCATGGTCGCCGACTTGGACAGGCCGCCCTCCTGGATCTCGTCCCAGCCGATGAGTTTCTTGCCACGGGCCTGCAGCATCTTCTCCAGCCGACCGATGAAGTAGGCCTGGAGCTCGTGCGCGTCCTTCAGTTTCTCGCGGGCCATGACGCCCTTCGCGAAGGCGGACTTGTTCCATTGGTCCTTGGGGGCCTCGTCGCCGCCGACGTGGAAGTAGGCGCCGGGGAAGATCGGGCAGAGCTCGGCGAAGACGTCGTCGATGAAGCGGAAGGTCTCCTCCTTCGGGGCCAGCGTGTACTGTTTGACACCCCAACTGGTCGCCACCTTCGGCGCATAGCCCGGGACGTCGGTGTTGCCCAGTTCCGGGTAGGCCGCGATGGCGGCGCTGGCGTGGCCCGGCATGTCGATCTCCGGCACCACCGTGATATGGAACTTCGCCGCATAGGCGACGATCTCCTTAAGGTCCTCTTGGGAGTAGAAGCCGCCGTAGGGCCGGCCGTCGGACTTGTTCCGGTCGCCCATCACGGGAGAGGCATCGCGGCGGGCGCCGACCTCGGTGAGCTTCGGGTACTTCTTGATCTCGACCCGCCAGCCTTGGTCCTCGGTGAGGTGCCAGTGTAGGACGTTGAGCTTGTAGAGGGACATCAGGTGCAGCATCCGCTTCACCTGTTCCTTGCCCAAGAAGTGCCTGCCTTCGTCGAGCATCACGCCGCGCCAAGCGAAGCGGGGCCGGTCGAGCACCATCCCGGGGCGGACGTAGGCCTTGCCGTCGGAGCCTTGATAGGTGAGCGCGTCCAGCGTGTTGAAGGCGTAGAAGGCACCGGCCTCGGTGGCGGCCTCGATGATGAGGTCCTTGCCCGGCTCGTTGATGATGGCGTAGCCTTCGGGGCCGAAGACGAAATCCCCGTGCTGGTCAGCCTTGACCAGCCGCAGGGTGGTCTTCCCGGCCGCGGTGGCCCCGATCCGCGGCCGGATGTAGTTCTCGGTCAGCGGGAAGGCCGGGTCTGCCACCAGGTTAGCGCCCATCAGGGGCCTGGCTGGAGCGTCCATGATCGGAGACCATTGGACCGGCTTGGGGAGGAAGTTCTGCGCTGAGGCGAGGGCGACAGTCAGGGTCAGCAGCAGGGCGGGGAAGAGGCGTCGCATGGCAAGGAAGCCATCTCAATGGCTCCCCGTCCGGAGTTCAAGCCGCCTAAAGGCCTGCAATCACTCGATAACGAAGATGGTCCCGCCGATCTGGTTGATTGTCACGTTAGGGGTGCCGCCGGCCGCCGCGGCCTGAGCCGCGGCCGCGTCGCCGCCCTCGATGGTCGAGCCGGCCGAAGCGGCGACCGTGCGGGCGCAGAGCAGGTCCTTGAACGCCCCGTAGAAGCGCTGCAGCTCTGCCTTCGAGCTGACCACCATCTCGACCGTCTTGGCGTGCGTCGTGTTCGGGTAAGTTTTGACGACGAGCCCGGCGGTGGCCGATTGGGTGACGTTGTTTACCTTGGACTCGATCGCGCCGAGGGGGCCGGGGATGGGGAGCTTGGAAGCGGCCGCCGGGTCCAGCCCGCGGTTCTGGGAGTTCGCGACGCTGGCGCGGTTGGCGCGGTCGGCGACGTCGGCGCTGCCGGGCGGACGGGTGAAGTAGATGCGCAGCTGCTGGTTGGAGTTCTGCATGTCGACGACGACCTCGCTGACCAGGTAGGCGCCAGTGGTGTACTCTTGGAAGGAGACCGAGACCACATGGTCGGCCCGGCCGTAGAAGGACAGTTCGGTCCCGGCGACCTCGATGCCGAAGATGCCGCCGTTGGGGATGGCCCGCTTCTTCATCTTAAGCGCGAGGGCGTCGGGGGCGAGGGCGGTAAGCGCGAGGGCGGCCAAGGCGAGGGCGGGCAGTCTCATGGTGTTAATCCTTTACCCGAGGCAGGCCCGAAGCAAGACTACTCCCGATGCTGAGCTGCCAAGACCTCACCGTGCAGGCGGGCGCCGACGGTCCCATCATCCTCGATCACGCCACCGCACGCTTCCTGCCGAAAGGGCTCAACGCCGTCATCGGTCCCTCGGGCTGCGGAAAGACGACCTTGATGAAGGCGATCCTCGGCATCCTGCCGTCGACGGGCGAGGCCTCGCTGGCCGGCGTCCCGATCACCTGCTCGGAGGATCTCGTCGGCAAGGTCGGCTTCGCCCCTCAGTTCACCGCCGCGCAGGCCCAGCTGACCGTCGGCGAGTCCCTGGATTACGCCCTGCGCCTGGCCGTCCCCTCCGCCGCCGATCGCCGCACCCGCCTCGAGGGGGTGCTCGACGTCACCGGCCTCAAGCCGCACCGCAATAAGCGCGTCTCGTCGCTTTCGGGCGGGCAGCTGCGCCGGCTCTCCCTGGGGCTGGAACTGACGCTCGATCCGGCCTGTATGGTCTGCGATGAGGTGACGTCCGGCCTCGACCCGCAGTCCGAGGATCAGATCCTCGCGCTGCTACGCGACCTCGCGACGACGCGGGACAAGAGTTTCGTCTGCATCATCCATAACCTCGGGAAGCTCTACCAGTTCGATTGGGTGACGGTCGTCTACCAGGGAGACGTCGTCTTCCAGGGCTCCCCGCAGGCGCTCTTGGGTTACTTCAAGATTCCCGACGGCCTGGGGCTCTATGAGGTGCTCAACGCCTCGGACCTCGCCACCTGGCGCGACCGCTGGGCGATCCACCAAGCCGAGCACCCGGGGGCGTTCGAGGCCGCCGCGGCGGCCGTGGGAACCTCGCCGGAACCCGAGCCGCTCCCCGAGCCGGTCCTGCCCGGAGGCGTCTCGCAGTTCTGCACGCTGCTGGCCCGTCGCCTCCGCCTGTTCTTCCGCGATACCGGTTACCTCGGTCTCACGCTCGCGATCACGTTCGGTTTCCCGCTGCTGGTCGTCATCTTCAACTTCAACGGGGTCTGGAATCTGCAGGATATCTCCCTCGAGAGCAATCCGGCCTCGGTGTCGGAGTTCCAGGCGCGGATCGCCGACTCGCTGAACAATGCCCGCGTGGCGAACATGGCCGCGGGTCTGGTCATGTTCCAAGTGATCCTGCTCACGCTCATGGGCGCGAACAACGGCGGGCGCGAGATCTCCGCCGAGCGGCAACTTTACGAGAAGGAACGCATGACTGGCCTGCGTCCCTGGTCCTACGCGCTCTCCAAGATTACCTTCGTCTCCCTCATCGCCGTCTTCCAGGGCGTCTGGATGTGCGTCTTCGTGAAGCTGATCTGCTGCTTCCCGGGAGGGTGGGCCCCCCAGCTCGGCATCCTAGTCGCGAGCTGCGTCTCGATGTCCGTCGTCTGCCTCGCCTTCTCGGCCTTGCTGGCGTCGCCGGAGAAGTCCTCCTTGCTCTCGATCTACCTCGTCGGCTTCCAGTTGCCGCTGTCCGGCGTGGTGCTGGCCTTGCCCGACCAACTGACCTGGGTCTGTCGCCCCTTCATTAACTCCTATTGGGGCTGGTCCGGCTTCATGAAGTCCATGGCCGATGACCAGTCCGTGCGCCTCTGGGGGGCCTACGTGAACAGCCTGGCGGATAAGTCCGCCCAGATCGCCGACAACCAGGTCTCAATCATGGTCCTGTCTGTCCATGCGATGCTGGCCATCGCCCTCATCATGGTCGGTTGCCAGCAAAAGCGCTGGAACTGAGCCGTTTTGCCCCTAGACTTCTTTTAGCCCCTTCCTTTCCTCCGTTCATGTCCAAGATCAACCCCCTGGTTTTCGCGCTCGGCATCCCCTTCGTGGTCATCGCCGTGCTGCTCGTCGTCGTCGTCGGACGCACCGGGGGCAAGTTCACGAACCTCTCCCCGTTCTCGCTTAAGTCCTACCGCCAGGACTGGACCGCGCTGCAGGGCAACTCCTACCGCCTGGATTGTAAGGTCGAGCAGCAGCTCGCCTTCCTCGAGGGCAAGGGCCGCCTGCTGGTGGTGAGCCCGATCGTCGACCGCGACAAGGAGATGGACAAGGCCAACCTCGGCCGCCTGCCGGTCTTCGTGCCGGCCGACTCCACCCAGTCCTTCGAGGTCGGCCAACGTTTCAAGTTCAAGGTCCGTCTGAACCGGGACCTCCTCCTGGTCGAGGACCTCGAACGCTTCTGATTTTCCCGCCATGCGTACATCTCTCCTCGTCTGTCTCGGTTGGTGCGCGTTGGTCGCCCAAGGCTTCGCCCAAGCCCCGCCCCCCGGCGCGGCGGTGTCCGGCGGCGGCGGCGGCGATTACCGCAGCTCCACGGCCGAGGGCGGCGCCGACCGCCTGTTCGACGTGAACAGCGACTCGGTCGACATGGAGAACGGCTCCATGCAGTGGAAGGGCAAGACCTTCAATCTCGGCAATTCCCGCGCCATGCGCATGCGCTTCGAGCGCTACCTGTCCGCGCCGGCCGCCGGCGGCGACATGCTGAAGTACCAGCAGCTGCTCCAGCGCATCGAGCGCCTCCTCTCGCCGGCCAACATCAACAACTCCAACTACATCGCCAACCAGCAGGAGGCCTTCAATCTGCTCTTCCAGGCCGCGGAGTTCGAGGTGGACGGCAACAACTCCCTCACGATCGCCACCCAGGTGCAGAAAATCTGGAACATGCGGGCGGAATTCCGCTCGCTCGAGGTGAGCAAGAATCAGCTCGAGGTGATCCGCAAGTCCCAGGAGACCGTCATCGTCAACCGCGCCGAGAAGATCGAGTCGGCCAACGACGAGCGCTCCTCGGCGCCCGGCAAGGCCGGCCAGCCCACCTTGGCCAAGTCGTCCTCCGGGACCACCGAGCTCGGTTTCCGGGTCAAGGACGAGCAGCGCACCCAAGCCGAGATCCTCGCCCGGAACGCGGAGATGACCGCGCTGGGGCTCAAGGCCCAGGTGGAGTTCCAGTCGCAGATGGTCGGGTTCCTCCTCGCCCGCCGCTACCGCCATTGCATCATCACCTCGGCGTTCTACCGGGTGCTCTTCAAGAGCGGCAACCAGAACATCCGGGTCGGCGCCAAGGAAGTGAAGGAGTTCTTCCCGGTCTCCGATTTCGTGCCCACGCTGGAGTCGATCGACACGCTCGCCCGCGAGGCGATGACCGACGTCACCCTAGGCATGAAGACCGTCGACGACCTCGTGAAGCAGGGCGAGCTCTACGGCGCCTTCGAGCGGCTGCAGGAGACCTACTTCCTCGGGGAGTTCGAGCCTTCGGTCATGATGTACGACCAAGCCAGGAAGCGCGACATGCTCGAGCTCTGGCGCGACCTGCGCGAGCTCCAGCGGCTGGGGGATGAGCACGACCTCGCCAACGTCGAAGGCTACGTCAACAAGGTGCGCGGCCGGGCCCGCGACTTCCCGGGCGCCGCGATTCTTTCCAAGGTCAACAACGCGATCAACGCCTCCAACATGGCGGTCCTCTCCGCCAAGCAGGCCGCCCTCTCCGGGGACACCGCCAAGGCCGAGGTCGCCCTTGAGCGGGCGACCAAGATCTGGCCGCAGAACCCCGCGGTGAAGGACTTCGCCAACCAGGTCGTCAGCCGCCAAGACACGCTAGCCCAGAAGGTCCCAGAGTTCGACCGTATGGTCTCCGAGGCCAAGTGGCGCGACATCTTCAACAAGAAGCTGGATTTCGCCCTGGCCCTCGCCCAGGACAAGGCCCGTTCGGACAAGCTCCGGCAGGTCGTGAACCGTATCGGCGAACTGGATGCCAATATCCAGAAGGCGCAGGTCCTGGCCTCGCAGAACAACCCTTACCTCGCCTGGGACGTGATCGTCGAGACCTCGCGGGCCGAGCCGGATGACCTGGTGCTGGCGAAGACCCGCTCCGACATCGCCCCGTTGGTGGCCGACTACGCGCGTGTCATCGGCATCGCCGAGAAACTCGAGAAGGACGGCGGCGAGGCCGCCGCGCTGACGGCCTGGCTGCAGGCGCAGGACCTCAACCCGGCCTCCCCGGCCTGCGGCGCCGCGATCAAGCGCCTGGCCGGCTCGCTGGCCCAAGGGGCTCCGGCCAAGGCGACGGCCGCCGCGCCCACCCCCCCCGCCGCTGGCGCGTCCGGCGACGAGGTCGCGGTCCCGCCCAAGCGCTGATCGGGCGCTACCAGACGCTGACGGGGGTTTCCTCCAGCGGGTCGACCACGGTGACCCGGAGGTCGCCCTTGGCGGCGCGCACCTCCTGCATGACGCCTTCCACGATGGTGGTGCGGTTGCATTCCTTGCTCAGGTGGCCAAGCAGCAGTTCGGTGGTCCGCCACTCGCGGAGCCCCAGCAGGAGGTCGCGCGCCGCGAGGTTGGAGAGGTGTCCGTGCCGCCCGCGGATCCGTTGCTTCAGGTTCAGGGGGCGCTTGGAGAGGTCCAGCATCTCGTCGTCGTAGTTCGACTCGAGCACCAGGATGTCGGCCAGCGCGGCGTGATGACGCACGACGTCGGTGACGTGCCCGAGGTCCGTCAGCCAGGTCACCCGCCGACCTGGTCGCCCCGCCTCGCCCGGGCAGTCGAGCGCGAACCCGACGGGGTCCGCCGCGTCGTGCGGGATCGGGATGGCGGTGATCGCCAGGCTGCGGAACTCGAAGGTGCTACCGGTCTCGAAGAGCTGCCAGTCCGGGCGGACCTTGAGGGTGCCTTGGATGCGACGGGCGGTCTCGCGGTTGGCGAAGACCTTGAGCGCGGGGTTCTGGCGCAGGAGCGCCGCCAACCCGATGCAGTGGTCGCTGTGCTCGTGGGTGATGAAGACCGCGTCGAGCGCCCGGGCCTCGGTGCCCAGCCGCTGGAGCGACGCCTCCAGCCGCGGACCCGGGAAGCCGGCGTCTAGCATGACCCGGGCCCCGTCGCATTCGAGGATCGAGCAGTTACCGGAGCTGCTGGTGCCGAGGATGTGGAAGGCGAAGGCCATCGTTAGGGCGATGCAACCCCGCCCGGGACGGTTCTTCAAGCCGCCAGTCGGCTTTTCGCTTGAGAGGTCGGCGACACGGGAGATGCTGGAGGGACTGCCATGCCGTCCCTTCCTCGAGTCATCAGCATCATCATGGGGGGTGGCCGCGGCTCCCGCCTCTACCCGCTCACCAAGGACCGCTGCAAGCCCGCCGTGCCGCTGGCCAGCAACTACCGGCTGGTCGACATTCCGATCAGCAATTGCCTCAACTCCGGCATCAATCAGATCTTCGTCCTGACGCAGTTCAACACCGCCTCGCTGCACAAGCATATCCAACAGACCTACAAGTTCGACGGCTTCGGCCGCGGCTTCGTCGACATCCTGGCCGCCGAGCAGACCGGGGACAAGGAGTCCTGGTACCAGGGTACCGCCGATGCGGTCCGCCAGAACCTGCACCACTACAACCTCCGCGACGAGGACCTCGTGCTGATCCTATCGGGCGACCAGCTCTACCGGATGGACTTGGAAGAGCTCGCCCGCCAGCACATCGAGAACGCAGCCGACATCACGATCGCGGCCAAGGCCATACCCTCCGACCAGGTTTCCGCCCTGGGCGTCATGCGCGTCAACCCCGACCTGCGCATCGTCGAGTTCGTCGAGAAGCCCAAGGATCCGGCGGTCATCTCCTCGCTCATCCTGGGCGGCGCCGCCCGCGCCCGCCTTTCCGATAAGTCGGAGCGCCCCTATTGCCTGGCGTCGATGGGAATCTACCTTTTCTCGGGCAAGGTGATGCGCGAGGCGCTGGCCGACCACTCCCAGACGGACTTCGGCAAGGAGGTCATCCCCGGCCTGCTCGCTTCGAAACGCATGATGGCCTACGTCTTCGACGGCTATTGGGAGGACATCGGCACCGTCGGCTCCTTCTGGGAGTGCAACCTCACCCTCACCGACCCGGTGCCGCCGTTCGATTTCTTCGACGACCAGAATCCGGTCTACACGCACTCGCGCTACCTGCCTCCGGCTAAGCTCAACGGCGCGCGTTCCCGCCGGGTCCTGATGGCGGATGGCGCGATCGTCGACGATTCCGACCTCGAGCGTTGCGTGATCGGCGTGCGCTCCGTGATTCGCGGCGGTTCCCGCCTCGAGAACGTCGTGATGATGGGGGCGGACGCCTTTGAGCGGCCGCATGACCTTGCGAGCAACCACGGGCGCGGCCGTCCGGACATCGGGGTGGGGGCGAACTGCCTGATCCGCAACGCCATCATCGACAAGAACGCGCGCATCGGCGCCGGTTGCCGGCTTTCGCCGCAGGGTCTGCCGGAGAAGTGGGAGACCGACGCACTCTTCGTGCGCGATGGCGTCATCGTCGTGAAAAAGGGCGCCATCGTGCCGCCCGGGACGGTCGTCGGGGAATGAAAACCTTCGCGCGGACCTACTGGTTCACCTGGGGCTTCCTCGTCCTGGCCGCCCTCGGCACGGGGGGCGCCGCGTCCGTCAAGGATGTGTTCTTCGGCGGCCTGCTGGCCGCGGTCGTTTCCGCCGCCCTGACGCGTCCGTATGAGCGTCTGGGCCTGCGCTATGCCCCGTTGCTGGGCGCCTTGGCGGGTGCCGGCTGGGTCTTGTTGCAGGTGCTGCGTTACCGCTGGTTCGGCGACGCCGATGAGGTCGCCGCTTACGCGTGGCAGCTGGGGACACAGATCTCGGTCCACGCCGCCGCCTTCGCCGGCGCGGCCCTGATGGCCTCGCTGCGTCCCGAGGAGCGACTCGCCCGCGCCGTGGGCGCCGGCGTGCTGCTGGCCGCGGCGATGACCGCCGTGCCCTACGGGTTCATCGCCTGGGTCGACCACCGTCTCGCCGGTCCGGTCGAGGTCATCCTGCTCACCGGGGCCGACGTGCCGGCGAACGCCGCGCCGGTCCGACGCGTCGGTGCGGAGGTCGCATCCCTCACCCCGGATGAGATCGCCCTGCTCAAGGAACGTTTCCTCGTCGTGGAGGGGCCCGGCGGTCCCGAGGCGATCGACGACGTCGGCCGGCGGTATTGGCCGCTGTGGCGCAAGCGTTTCAGTTACCCGGGCAACCCTGGCGGACCGGTCCGACGCGTCTTGGTCGTCCTTCCTGCCGATGCGAAACAGCTCGATGCGGACCGCTACCCGGCCCTCGGGCAGGGAGACTGGACCTTCTCCGCGGGCGAGGATCCGCGCGGGCTGACGCTAGTCCAACTGGGTGCGGAGGGGGCGGTCGCGACCTCCGCCCGGTTCGCCGCCTTGACCCTCCGGCTGAAGCAAGGCGCGGAGACCGCTCCGGTCGTCGACCGGGTCCGTCCGCCCGCCACGGTGGCCGTGGCGCAGCGCGAGCTGCTGGCCTTTCGCGCCGCCCAGGTCTGCTCCTTGGCCGTCGTCCGGCGCTCGCCGGTCGGCGACTTCTACGCCCCCGATCCCGTCCGGCGCGGCATCGCCTACGCCTTTGATTACACGGTAGTCGGCGATGACCTGAGGGAGGCCCAACCGGACGTCGCCCCGGCGCCGAAACTGACCGAACCGCCTGTCTTGCCGGCCGCCCCCAAGGTCCCGACGCCCGAACGGTCAGGTCGTTGAGCTGAGGAAGTCGCGGTGCAGTCTCGCGTAGGCGCCGTCCGCGGCGAGCAGGCTCCCGTGCGTGCCGCGTTCGACGATACGCCCGTGATTCATCACGAGCACCTGGTCCGCCTTGCGGATCGTGCTGAGGCGGTGCGCGACGACGAAACTGGTCCGCCCGCGCATGAGGCGGGCGAGGGCCGCCTGCAGTCGGGACTCCGTCAACGTGTCGACCGCGCTCGTCGCTTCGTCCAGGACCAGGATGCGCGGGTCGGCGAGCAGCGCGCGGGCGAAGGCCACCAGCTGTTGCTGCCCGAGCGAGAGTCCGCGGCCCTTTTCCGATACCGGGGTGTGAATCCCCTGGGGTAGGGCCTCGATCAGGTCGAGGCAGTCGAGGTCGCGGAACGCCTGGCGGACCGCCTCGTCCGATGCTTCCGGGCGGGTGGCCTTCACGTTGTCGGCGACCGTGCCGGCGAAGAGGAAGTTCTGCTGGAAGACGAAGCCCATCTGGCGTCGCAGGGTCTCCTGCCGGAGGTCCGCCAGGTCGTGCCCATCCACGAGCACCTGTCCGCTGTCCGGCCGCTGGAACTTGGCCAGCAGGCCGATGATGGTGGACTTGCCCGAGCCGGTATGGCCGACCAACGCGATGACCTGTCCGGGCGCGGCGGCGAAGTTTACGGCATGGAGCACGGGTCGGCCGGGCAGGTAGGCGAACGTCACGTCGTGGAACTCCACCGCCCCGCGGAGCGGCGGGCAGGCAAGGGCGTCCGTCCGGTCGGTCCACGCCGGCGGCGTGTCCAGCAGGCGGAAGTAGCGTTCGGCCCCGGCCATGGCTAGGGTGGCTTCCGACAGCTGCGTCCCGATGATGGTGATGGGGGAGAAGAAGAGGTCCGCCAGGAAGAAGAAGGTGACGAGGTCGCCCAAGCCGGTATGGCCGCCGTCGAGGGCGAGCCAGCCGCCGACCCCGACGAGCGCCGCGAGGAAACCTTGGGCGTTGAGCTCCAGCAGCGGCAGGTAAAGCGCGCTGAGGCTGGCGGTCTTGACGACGTTGCCGGCGAGGGTGTGGACCAGGCGGGAGAAGATCCCCGCGTTAGTCTCCTCGCGGGCGAACCCTTGGGTCACCCGGATGCCCTGCACCGTCTCGGCCAGCGCCGAGGTCACGCGGGAGAAACTTTCCTGCTGCAGGCGGGATGCCTGCAGGATCTTGCCGCGGAAGGCTGCGTGCACGAGCAGGAGGCAAGGCACGATGGCCAGCAGGACGAGGAACAGGCGCGGGTTCACCCAGAGCATCAGCAGCGCGGCGCAGGTCATCTGGCCGAATGAGACGATCGTGATGAAGAAGTTGTTCTGGATGCCGTTGCGCATCGCCTCGATGTCCGAGATCATCCGGCTGATGAGGCTGCCGTGCCGGCGGGCGTGGAAGAACGCCAGGGGCTGGGTCAGCAGGTGACGCATGAGCCGGTCGCGTAGGTCGCGCAGCACCACCTCGCCGATTTGGTGCGCCAGCCGGATGCGCCAGTACAGGGCGACGTCGGCCAGCACGACCGCGGCGAGGAAGACCGCCAGCCAGCGGAAGGTGGCCGCGCCGTCGCCGGCGGTGACCGGACCGCGGATGATCGCCCCGATCATCCAGGCGAGCAAGGGCAGGGCCATCGCGCGCAGCGCGCAGAGCGCCAACAGCGTGTTCCGCTGCGTCCGGTGCGGCGCGGTGAAGGCGAGCAGCCGGGCGACGGTCGACCAGCGCAACGGCAACCGGTCCGGTTCCTCGTCGTCCGGGTGGGCCCGGCGCACGGCGATCTCGAGGCGGGTCTTGCTCATGCGACTGTCCCCTCCGATTGGACGAGGATGGCCCGGCGGTATTGCCCGTCCTGGGCCATCAGCTCCGCGTGCGTGCCGCTCTGGATCAGCCGGCCGCGCTCGAGGACGAGGATGAGGTCGGCCCGACGCAGCGTGCTGAGGCGATGGGCGACGATGAACGTGGTCCGGCCCTCCATGGCCGACTCCATCGCCTCGAGGATCTCGCGTTCGGTTTCCGGGTCGATGGCCGAGGTCGGGTCGTCGAGCAGCAGGACCGTCGGTTCCAGCAGCAGGGCGCGCGCGATGGCCAGACGTTGGCGCTGGCCGCCCGACAGGTTGACACCCCCTTCGCCGAGGTAGGTCTCGTAGCCTTCGGGCAGGGCGGTGATGAAGCCGTGGGCGCCCGCGACCTTGGCGGCGCGCTCGATCCGCTCCTGACTGGCGTCGGGATGACCGAAGGCGATGTTGGCCGCGATCGTGTTGGAGAAGAGGAAGTTCTCCTGGAACACCATCCCGACCTGACGGCGCAGCTCGGGCAGGGGGAGGTCGCGCAGGTCGTGGCCATCGAGGGTCACGCGGCCGGAGCGCGGGTCGTAGAAGCGCGGGATGAGCGAGAGGAGGGCCGATTTGCCCGCGCCCGTGGCGCCCGCGATGGCGATGCGGCTCCCAGGGCGGGCCCGGAAACTCAGCCGATGCAGGACCGTGTCGTTCTCGCGGTACTCGAAGGAGACGTCCTCGAAGGCGACCTCGCCGAGGAAGCGCCCGGGGGAGCGCGCGGCGGGTAGCGAGGCCACGCCGGGGTCGGTGTCGAGGATCTCGAAGATACGCTTGGCGCCGGCCAGCGAGACCTGGGCGTTGTCGACCACCGCCGCCAAGGTGGTCACCTGCGTCGCGAACTGCTGGAGCAGGCCGGCGAAGGTCACGAGGCCCGTGCCCAGCGCGATGTCGCCCCGGGCCACCATCCAGCCGCCGTAACCGACAAGGATGGCCATCGAGAGGCGGTTGAGCCCGTCGATCACCGGCCAGAACAGGGCGATTTCCTTGAAGACCTTGCGCTTCTGCAGCCGGATGTCCTCGCTCCAGCCCTCGAAGCGACCCTGCACGCGCGGTTCGAGCGCGAAACCCTTCACGACTTGGATGCCTTGCACGTTCTCGGAGAAACCCAGGACCAAACGGTCCATCAGCTCGCGGTTCTCCTCGTAGGCGGGGCGTACGCGGCGGGAGAAGCGGATTGCGAACCAGGCCTGGATCGGGAGCACCGACAGGCAGGCGAGCGTGAGCCGCCAGTCGGTCCGGAACATGTAGATCGAGCAGGCGACAAGGGTGACGGCGATGATGGCCAGCTGGAGCAGCACGCCTTCGATGAAGATGCGGACCGAGTGGGCGTCGGAGGTCACGCGGTTGATGATCGACCCGCTGGCGTTGGTGTCGAAGAAGCGGAAGCTCAGCTGCTGCAGTTTGGCGAAGACCTGCGCCCGCAGGTTGACGACGATGCGTCCGTGCAGGAAACGCACCGAGACCAGGCCGAAGACATAGGCGAGCGCGGCCCGGAACAGCGCCGCGACGACGATCCCGCCGGCCAGCCAGGCAATGACCTGACCGTCGCTCGCGGCCGCCGGCACGAAGAAGGGCAGGGCCGGGGCAGGGATCGCGGGGTCCCCGCAGTGCCGAAGGGTGTCGATGGCCACGCCGGCGAGGGCGAAGACCGCGACCGTCAGGAAGACGAGCAGCAGCTGGAGCCCGAGCAGCTGCAGGCAGTCGGCGCGGTGCGACCAGGCGATGCCGAGCAACCGCCGCAGCGTGTCATCACGGCCGGCGGCGGGCGGAGGGACGGGTTCGGCGGGCATGCGCGGCGGGGCGCCGGCGGTCTCAGCGGATCATCTGGCCTTCCCGCGAGGCCTTCTTGCGGAACTCGGCGAGGATGCGGGCGGTGTGGGGGCCGGGCTTGCCGGTGCCGATCTTGCGGGCGTCGACTTCGATCACCGGGATGACTTCCGCGGCGGTGCCGGTGAGGAAGCACTCGTCGGCGTTCCAGACGTCGTAGCGGGTGATGTTCGTCTCGACGGTCGGGATGCCGAGGGCCGCGGCGACCTCGAGGGCGACCTGCCGAGTGATGCCGACGAGCGCGCCGGCATGGGAGGCGGGGGTGATGAGGCGGCCCTTGTGGATCAGGAAGACGTTGTCCCCCGTGCACTCGGCGACGTAGCCCTGTTCGTTGAGCATGAGGCATTCGTGGAAGCCGTGCTGCTGGGCCTCCATCTTCGCCATGATGTTGTTCAGGTAGTTGAGGGACTTGATCATCGGCGGCAGGGCGGCCGGGCTGATGCGGCGCGTCGGCGCGGTGATGATGCGCATGCCGGTCGTGTAGAGCTCCTCCGGGTAGAGCTTGATGCTGTCCGCGATGCAGATGATGGAGGGCTTCGGGCAGTTCTTCGGCGAGAGGCCGAGGTCGCCGAAGCCGCGCGAGACGACTAGGCGGATGTAACCGTCGGTCAGGTTGTTGCGCCGGCAGGATTCGCAGACGATCTCGGCGATCTCCGCGCGGGTCCAGGGCATGTCGAGGCACAGGGCCTTGGCCGACATCTCGAGACGCTCGAGGTGCTCGTCCAAGCGGAAGACGCAGCCTTGGTAGAGGCGGATGCCTTCGAAGATGCCGTCGCCATAGAGGAAGCCATGGTCGAAGACGGAGATCTTGGCCTCAGCCTTAGGGTAGAACTTACCGTCGATGTAGACTTCCATGTTGGGAAAAGCCCACCTTGGCGGGTTGGCCAGGGATTTTCCAGCCCGAAACCCCTTTTTTAAAGCGATGGTGCTGGTTTAAGCCACCCGCAGCGTCAGCCGGAACTTCCCCGAATCCTCCGGGGCGATCCGGTCGGTGTCCGCCAAGGTGACGGGCCTTCCCAGCCTTTCAGTCAACCGCGCGGCCAGCAGCGGGTGGAGGGCGGAGAGGTTGCCGTTCGCGTGTTCCGGTAGCAGGGTGAGCTCCGCCGAGCCGTCGGCGGATTGGCGCAGTTGGTAGTGGGCGACGCCGGTGATGTCCTGGAAGCATCCGTCGACCATCCGGGTGGTGACCACGCGGCCGTCGGCGCCCCTCAGCGTATCGCGCAGGCGCCCGTGGACGATCCAGCGTCCGCCCGACCGCTCGGCGTGGTCTCCGATCTCGTAACGGACCAAGGGCAGGTACTCGTTGGTGAGGGTCGTCACGAGCAGCTGGCCCACGCCGCTTTCGTCGACGTCGGCCAGTTCGAGTTCCGCGGTCTCCGGGGAGCCGAGCATGCCACCGTCGGGGTGGTCGATCAGGAGGTGGCCGGTCTCGCTGGAGCCGTAAAGGTTGATGACCGGCACGCCGAAGACGCGCTCGAGGATGCGTCGGTGGACGACGCTGGCGTACTCGTAGCTGGTCAGGATGAACCGCAGGGAAGGGAAGCGGAGCCCGTGGCGTTCGCAGTGGAGCGCGAACCAGGCCCCGTGCACCGGGTCGACATCGAGGAAGGTCGGCGCCCAGGCCGCGGTCTCGGCCGCCATCTGCGCGAGTTTCTCCTCCGGGAGGGCGAACGGGATGCGCGACTGGTTGACGAACAGCGTCGAGCCGAGGGTGCGCTGCTCGACATTGAGCCAGCGGGCGAAGCAGCTGACACCGCTGCAACCGGGCGTGGTCAGCACCGCGCGTCGGGCCGCGGGATTGGCCGCAAGCAGGCCGGCGATCAGGGGGTGCCGTCGGAGAACCCTGGCCTCCTGCTCGGCCCACCAGGTCCGGCCGAAAATCACCCGCACGCTGGCCCCGGAGGTCCCGGAGGTGCTTTCTTCCTCAATTTCGCCGGACTTCTCCAAGGTCAGCAAATCGAAGCGCCGCGGCAGGAAATCGCCGGGCGAGTGCGCGCGTAACTCGGCCTTGGTGATCCGCGGCAGGTCTTCCAGCCGGGCTTCGGGGCGGGCCAGGGCCGACCGCCAATCCGGCCGTTCATAAAAAGGCACGCTGGCCGTGGCCGCCAAAGCCCGGTCGAGGCGGGAAGTGCGGTCGGAAGCGGAGGGGCGGAGGATTCCCGGCATGGCAAGCTCCCTAATCTAGTCCGATCTGCGTAAAAAGCAAAAGGCCGCGGCGGTTCAGCCGAGGATTTCCTCCTCCACGCGGTTGCGGAGGATCCCGATGCCGTCGATCTCGACCTCCATCACGTCACCGGGGCGGAGCCAGCTGGGCGGGACCTGCGCCATGCCGACGCCGGCGGGCGAGCCGGTGAGGATCACGGCGCCAGCGGGCAGGGTCGAACTGCCGGAGAGGAAGGCGATCAGGTCGGCGACCTTGAACTGCATCGACGACGTGTGGGCGTCCTGCCGCACCGCCCCGTTGAGTCGGAAGCGAAGCCGCAGGGACTGGGGGTCGCGGAGCTCGTCGGTCGTGACCAGGCAGGGCCCCAGCGGGCAGAACGTGTCGAAAGATTTGCCCCTCGTCCATTGGCCGCCGCTCCATTCCTTCTGCCAGTCCCGGGCGGAGACGTCATTGGCGCAGCAGTAGCCGAGCACGTGGTCGAGCGCCTGCGCCGGCGTGACGTTGCGGCAGTCGCGTCCGATGACCACCGCCAGCTCGCCCTCGTAATCCACCTTGTCGCTGCGCAGGAAACGCGGCAGGCGGACGGCGGTCTCGTGACCCACGACGCTGGCCGGGCTCTTCATGAAGATGGTCGGGTGGGTCTGCTGCGTGGCCCCGAACTCCTTCGCGTGGTCGGCGTAGTTCACCCCGGCGCAGAAGATTGCCGTCGGCACGACGCAGGGCAGGGGGAGTCCTGGGCTGACGACCTGGGGAGTCGTCTGGAAGCGTCCACCGCGGAGAGTGACCTGACGCCAGGTGCCGTCGGGTTCGGCGATGGCCTGCACTGGCCGGCCGGTGAGCGTGTCCATGAAGGCGTAGACTTTCATCGTCGTCACCCTTGCAGTGGGCGTGCCGAAAGGCGAACTCCCGTTCTAAACGGAAGTTTCTGGGCATTTAGGCATGATTTGTGCCCATCAGTAACTATCCGGGGTTGTCGTGTGTCGAGTTTTGGCCCTACCTACCCCCATGCGATTGCCCCGTCGTTCCTTCCTGCGCAAAGCGGCTGTTGCCGCCGTCGGTTTCACCATCATCCCCCGCCATGTGCTGGGGCGCGGTTTCGTCCCGCCGAGCGAGACGTTGAACCACGTCATCGTCGGTTGCGGCGGCATCTCCGGCTCCGGGGCTCACTTCGGCGACCATATGAAAGGCGCCCATCGGGTGCTCGCGGTGTGCGACGTCGATGACAACCACGCCCGGAACCGCGTGAACCAGGTCAAGGCCGCCGGCGGCAATACCCCGCTCAGCACGCGCGATTTCCGCGAGGTCATCGGCCTCGCCGACGCCGACGTGGTGCACGTCTGCACGCCGCCCCATTGGCATGGCGTCATCGCCGCCCAGGCGGCGCGCGCCGGCAAGGCCGTCTGGTGCGAGAAGCCCCTGACCCGCACAATCGGCGAGGGTCTCGCCCTGCGCAAGGTCGTGCAGGAGACCCGCGTGCCGTTCCGCGTGAACACCTGGTTCCGCCTCAATCGCACCAACTACTACGGCGTCGGTCCCGCCCGCGACATCCGTCGCGTGGTCGCCAGCGGCGTCCTCGGCGGCCCGCTGACCGTGCGCCTCGCCTGCGTCGGCGGCATCGCCTGGAAGGTGAACCTCTGGGTCGGCAAGCCTAACCTCGAGCCCCAGCCGGTCCCCGCCCACCTCGATTGGGACATGTATTGCGGCCCGTCGCAGCTGATCCCCTACCACCCGCACCGCGCCCACGGTTCGTTCCGCGGTTACTGGAATTTCGACCAGGGCGGTCTGGGTGACATGGGCCAGCACTTCCTCGATCCGGTCCAGTACTTCCTCGGCAAGGACAAGGAGTTCCCGGTGTCCGTTGAAGCCGATGCCCCGGCGCAGGACGCCATGGCCTGCGGCGTCTGGAAGACCGTGACGCTCACCTACGCCGACGGCACCCGCATCATCCTCGAGTCCGAGCTCGCCGAGCGCGGCGAGAAGCCGTTCATCGAGGGACCGAACGGCAAGCTCTTCGCCAACCTGCGCTCCGACCGTCCCGAGCTCATCCGACAGGCGATGGAATTCCCGCTGCCCGAGTACCAAGAGGACGACTTCGACGCCTGCGTGCGCGAGAAGCGTCCGTTCGGCTACGGCGTCGACGAGGCCTTCCACAGTTCGACCATCGTCAACCTCGCGGCCCTCGCCGTCCGCCTGGGTCGTCCGCTTAAGTTCAAGCCCGACGGCTCCGGTTTCATCGGTGACGCCCAGGCCGACCGGCTCCACTCGCCCGTGCTGCGCGGGCCTTGGTCGATCTAACCACCGACTTCCTTCCTCATGAAATTTTCCCTGTCCCTTCTGCTGCTCGCCGCCGCGACCTTCGCGGCGGACCCGGCCAAGCCCACCGCCAAGGCCGCGGCCAAGCCGGCCGCGAGCAAGGCTGCGCCGAACCCGGAGCAGCTGGCCGCCGCCGCCCGCGTCCAGGCCATGCAGGAAATGGTCAACGCCGCCCGGCGTTTCCCGGCCGCCACGCCGGAAGCAAAGGCTTTCTTCGATCAGCTCCGCGCCCAGCGCACCGCCGCCGCCGATCCCGAGGCGCGCGCCGCCCTCGACCAGGCCTTGGCGATGGATCCCGCCGTCGCGGTCCGCCTGCCGCTCAGCGAAGCTCCCGTGAAGGCCGTCGAACTCCCGGCCGGTACCACGTCGGAGACCAAACTGGCCGAACTGGAACGCCAGCTCGACCTCGGGCAGTCGCCCCGTGCGCTGTCCGCGGCGGAGCTCGTCCCGCTCGCCGCCGGCGAGGACTTCGCCGCCGCCCATCGCGCCGCGCGCCTCCTGCGTCGCGTCGACCCGGCCGCCGCGGCCCCCGTGCTCTGGCAGCGCCTCGCCAAGCTCACCTCGCGCGAGCAGGTGCAGCTGACGGAGGATGAGCTCCTGCGTCTGCCCGTGAAGTTCGCCGGCACCGGCGCCCCCGCCGCTCCGTCGGGTTCCTCGGCCGCGAAGGCCGCTTTCCTGCGGGTCTCCGCCGTGCGTGCCTCGGTGGCGCTGTCCAAGGAGGCCTTGCTCCCGCTCCTCAAGTCGACCACCGCCAACGAACTCAACGAAGCCGCCTGGGAGGCGGTGCCCCGCGTTTTCGCGCGCACCGATCGTCCGGCGCTCGAGGCCGCCGCCAAGGATCTCCTCGAGGCCGCCGCCAAGGCCCGCGAGGCGAAAACCGAGCCCGGTCGTCTTTACCCGAAGGCCAAGGCCGCGCTCGACGCCTTGCGCTGAGCGGTTCCCCCGCGCGATTGTCGCTTGCCCCGCCGAGGCCTTGGGCCTTGCAATGAGGGCATGTCGCCCGCTGCCACCAAGGATGCCGCGCCCAACCTGCTGCTCGCGGGTTTCATGGGCACCGGCAAGTCCGCGCTCGGCCGGCAGCTCGCCAAGCGCTGGCGCCGCCCGTTCCTCGACACCGACGAACTGGTCGAGAAACTCGCCGGCACCAGCATCGCCGATATTTTCGCGGAGCACGGCGAGGAACATTTCCGCGCCCTGGAGCGCCAGGTCGTCGAGTCCCTGCTCCCCGCGGAGGGGGCCGTCATCGCCTGCGGCGGCGGGCTCGTCGTCCCGCCCGGCATGGGCGAGCTCGTCCGCAGCAAGGGAGTGGTCATCACGCTCTTCGCCTCCGTCGACACCATCCTCCGCCGCACCTCCGGCAACAACCGGCGCCCCCTGCTCAAGGGGGACGACCCCGAGGCCCGCATCCGCGAGCTGATGAAGAAGCGCGAGCAGGCCTACCTGCAGGCCGGCATCGCGGTCTACACCGACGGCCGCTCCCTGCAGCAGCTTTGCGTGATCGTCGAGCGGGTCTACCAGCGTGAGGTGCGAGCCGCCCTCAAGGGCCCGGGTAAGCGTCGGGATTGAACCACGGGTCGCCCGTCGGGGGGAGGTCGCGCTGCGCCCGCAGGCAGGCCAGGAAGTCAGCGCGCCGCACCGCGAAGGCCCCGAGGCTCGCGAGGTGCTCGGTCGGCATCTGGCAGTCGACGAGCACGAAGCCGGAGGCCAGCAGACGTTCCACCAGCCGGACAAAACCGACCTTCGAGGCGTCGCTGCGCCGGTGGAACATGGACTCGCCGTGGAAGACCCGGCCGACGGCCACGCCGTAGAGTCCGCCGACGAGCTCGCCGTGCCAGCGGACCTCGACGCTATGGGCATGTCCGGCGCGGTGTAGGGCGACGTAGGCGGCGATCATCTCATCGGTGATCCAGGTGCCGTCCTGCCCGGGGCGCGGCGCAGCGGCGCAGGCCCGCATCACGCCCGCGAAGTCCTGGTCGAAGGTGACCGTCCAGCCCGGCTTGCGCAACGTGCGGCGCAGGCTGTCGGTGACGCGCAGTTCCCCCGGGAGCAGGACGAAGCGAGGGTCGGGGCACCACCAGGCCACCGGGTCGCCCTCGGAGTACCAAGGAAAAATCCCGGAGCGGTAGGCCGCGAGCAAGGCGACCTCGTCAAGCGGACCCCCGGTCGCCAAGGGCGAACGGGCAGGGGCCTTGGCCGGGTCGCCTCGGGTCCATTCGGTCATCGGCCGTCATCAAGCGGCGACCGAGGCACGGGGCAAGTTCAGTCCTTGGTGATATTGTAGACCGAAGGGATCGAGATCCCGAGCTCGGCCGCGATCTCGCGGACGGGGACGTCCTTCTTCCGGAGGGCCTTGGCCTTGGAGCGCATCGCTTCGCTGATCTGGGCGCGGGCGCGATTCGGGCGGGACAGTAGCTTGACGAGCCGGCGGGCCAGTTCGTTCTTGGAAAGGGAGGAGACCTCGCGCTCGATCAGGGAGCGGCGTTCGGTGTGCTCATCCTCCCAGGCCTGGACGGCCAGGTCGCGGGCCCTGGAAAGGGCGGCGCGGACATAGGCGTCCTTCGAGGTGAAGGTGCTAGGGTCGAGGTCGATTTTCATGGAAAGGGACGGGGTTTTAGGACGGGAAACGAAGCGGCTAGGTCGATTTGTCAAACAATTGTTAATCGCAAGTTTTATAATAAATGGGAAAAGTCAAACCATGGGTACGCATTACGTCCCAGAATTTCCCTTAATGTTCCCTTAAGATTTTCCTAGCGGCTCCACTCCAGCATCCGTCGAAGCGGTATCTCCGCGGCGGCGCGCACATCCTCCGGGAGGGTGATTTCGGGGGTGCCGTTTAACAGGCAGTCCCGGACCTTCTCCAAGGTGTTCATCTTCATGAACCGGCATTCGTTGCAGGAGCAGCGGTCCGTCGGCGCGGCCACGAAGGTCTTGCCCGGCACTTCCTTGCGGAGGCGATGGATCATACCCGCCTCGGTGGTGATGATGAGGGTGTCGGCGGTCTGGCGCCTGCACCAGTCGACCATCAGCTCGGTGGAGCAGACCATGTCCGCCATCTCGCGGACGGCCTCGGTGCACTCGGGGTGGGCGACGACGGGCGCGCCCGGATGGGCGGCCTTGGCCCGGAGCAAGGCGCCCGGCGTGAACTGCACGTGGGCGTAGCAGTTGCCTGGCCAGAGCTGCATCGCCCGGCCGGTCTTGCCGGAGACCCAGCGTCCGAGGTTCTGGTCCGGCACGAAGAGGATGCGGCGGTCGGCGGGGACCTGGCCCACGATCTTGCTGGCGTTGCCGCTGGTCACGATGACGTCCGAGAGCGCCTTCACCGCCGCGCTGCAGTTGATGTAGGCGACGACGTAGAGCGACGGGTCGGCCGCCTTCAGCGCGGCGAGTTTGTCGGCCGGGCAGGAGTCGGCGAGCGAGCAACCCGCCTCGAGGTCGGGCAGGAGCACCCGGCGCGTCGGGTTCACGATCTTGGCGGTCTCCGCCATGAAATGCACGCCGCAGAAGACGATGGTGGAGTTTTGCGCGGAGGCGGCCTTGTAGGCGAGGCCGAGCGAATCGCCGACGAAATCGGCCACGCCCTGGATGTCTTCGCACTGGTAATTGTGCGCGAGGATCAGCGCGTCCTTCGCCTGCTTGAGCGCGAGCACCTCGCGCTGCAGGGCGGACAACGGCGTGCCGCCGGCGGGCAGGGGAGGGAAGACGGAGGCGACGGGGTAGGCGGGGCTCATGGGCGGTGGGTCCGGCGTTTCTGGCAGCGGTCGCAGAGCGCGGTGACCTGAAGTTTCTGGGAGATGGGGCGCATGCCGTGCTTCGCGGCCACGGCCTTGCCGTACCACTCCATGAACGGGGCCTCGACCTCAACGATGGTGTCGCACCCCTCGCACACGAGCTGGGCGCGGAAGTTGGTCGGGCCGACCTCCGCCAGGTAGTACTTATGGTCGCGGCCGACGTCGACCTCGCGGATCACCGCGCTGCCGACAAGCAAGGGGAGCGCCCGGTAGATCGTTGCGCGGGAGACGGTGCGGTCGAGCGAGCGGGCCTTCTTCAGTAGGTCCTCGGCGGTGTAATGGCCGGGGAGGGTCCGGGCCGCCTCGAAGACGGCCATGCGCTGGCGGGTGGCCCGCAGACCTTTTTCCGCGATGTAGGTGCGGAAGGCGCGGGATTGTTCCGTGGTTTCTGGGGGCGTCGACTTGGGCATCCGCTTTTGAGACTGTTTTGATACCGTCCGCGGCAGCCGTCAAGCGTGGGACGAGTCATTGACACCGAGGCCTCGCACCCCTTCATTTGAGCCTCTTTTCCCTCGGGAAAGGCCCACCACGATGTATCACAACACGGACGACCTGCGTATCCGCACCCAACTCCCGCTCCTGTCCCCGGCGGTGGTGCTGCATGAGCTGCGTCCGTCCGAACGGGCCACCGAGGTGGTCGCCCAGGCCCGCAAGGAGGCCGCCCGCATCCTCGCCGGACAGGATGACCGCCTCCTGGTCATCGTCGGTCCGTGCTCGGTCCACGACCCCAAGGCCGCCAAGGAGTACGCTGCCCTCCTCGGGCAGGAAGCCCGGAAGCATGCCGCCGACCTCCTGGTGGTCATGCGCGTCTATTTCGAGAAGCCTCGCACCACCGTGGGCTGGAAGGGCCTCATCAACGACCCCGAGGTCGACGGCTCCTTCAAGATCAACGACGGCCTCCGCCTGGCCCGCCGCCTGCTGGCCGACATCGCCGACGCTGGCCTGCCCGCCGCCACCGAATTCCTCGACCCGATCACCCCGCAGTACCTCGCCGACCTCGTGGCCTACGGCGCCATCGGCGCCCGCACGACCGAAAGCCAGATCCACCGCGAGCTCGCCTCGGGCCTGTCCATGCCGGTCGGCTTCAAGAACGGGACCGACGGCTCCGTGCAGGTCGCCGTCGACGCCTGCCTCTCGGCCCGTTCCTCGCATTGGTTCCCGTCCGTCACCAAGGATGGCGTGGTGGCGATCTTCCAGACGGCCGGCAACCCCGACGCGCACGTCATCCTGCGCGGCTCGAGCAAGGGACCCAACTACGGCGCCGAAGGGGTCGCCGACGCGGCCACGCGCATCCAGAAGGCCGGGCTCACCTCCCGGATCGTCGTCGACTGCTCCCATGGCAACAGCTCGAAGGACCATCGCCGCCAGCCGCTGGTCGCGGCCGACGTCGCCGCGCAGGTCGCCGCCGGCGCCGCCGCCATCGGTGGGGTGATGATCGAGAGCCACCTCGTCGAAGGCCGCCAGGACTGGAAGGGGCGCGACGCCTCGACCTACGGCTGCAGCATCACCGACGCCTGCATCTCCTTCGCCCAGACCATCCCGGTGCTGGACGGGCTCGCCGCCGCCGCCCGCTCCCGCCGCGCCCTCGTCAAAGCCTGAACCTTCCGCCATGAACTCCGTCCTCAAGCTCCTCCTCGAAGGGGAGGCCCTCGACACCCAGCAACTCGGCAAGATCCTCGGCCTCGGCGCCGACGCCGTGGAGCGCGAGCTGGCCGAGCTTCGCCGGCAGGGCGTGCTCCTGGGGATGCGTCCCGTGCTGAACCCCAGCTTCGAGGCCGAGCGCCGCGTGCGCGCGGTGATCGAGATCAAGATCCGCCCCGAGGGGATCGGCGGTTTCGACGGCATCGCCGAGCGCATCAGCTCCTTCGAGCAGGTCGAGAGCTGCTACCTCATGTCCGGCGGCTACGACCTCCTCGTCGTCGTCACGGCGGACAATCTCTACAAGGTCGCCGGGTTCGTCCACGAGCGGCTCGCGCGCATCGAGGGCGTCCAGGGCACCTCGACTCACTTCTTCCTCCGCGCCTACAAGAAGGATGGTTTCGTGGTGACCGCCGACGGCGTCCGCCGCGACCAGCCCTCGGTCAGCCCCTGAGCCCCGACCATGGACGAATCCGGCCGTTTTGTCGCGCGTCACGTCGCGTCCCTGCCCAAGTCGGGTATCCGGGACTTCTTCGCCATCGTCTCCAAGATGAAGGACGCCGTCTCGCTCGGCATCGGCGAGCCTGACTTCGTCACCCCGTTCCATATCCGCGAGGCGGCGATGAACGCTCTCGAGAAGGGCCGGACCTCCTACACCGACAACCGCGGCACGAGCCAGCTCCGCGAGGAGATCTCCCGCTACGTCGCGAAGAACTACGGGCCCGAGTATAACCCGGAGACCGAGATCCTCGCCACCATCGGCGTGTCCGAGGCGCTGGACATCATGCTGCGCGCCACGCTGAACCCGGGCGACAAGGTGCTCTACCATGAGCCCTGCTACGTGTCCTACGCCCCGAGCGTGACCCTCTGCCATGCCGAGGCCATCCCCGTGCGCACCACGTCCGCCGACCAGTTCGCCCTCGACCCGGCCGCGCTGCGCGCCGCCTGGCAGCCCGGTTGCAAGGTGCTCGTCATCAACTTCCCGACGAACCCGACCGGCGGCACCGCCGACCGCGCCAAGCTCCAGGAGATCGCCAAGTTCGCGATCGAGAAGGATCTGCTGGTCGCCTCGGATGAGATCTACTCCGAGCTGACGTTCGAGGGCGACCACGTCTCCATCGCGTCGCTCCCCGGCATGCGCGAGCGCACCGTTTTCCTGCACGGTTTCTCGAAGGCCTTCGCGATGACCGGTTTCCGTATCGGCTACGCCTGCGGTCCCGCCGCCGTCATCGACGGCATGCTCAAGGTGCACCAGTACGGCATCATGTGCGCCTCCATCATCAGCCAGGAGGCCGCCGTCGAGGCGCTGCGCAACGGTCGCGACTCGATGCTGCACATGCGCGACAAGTACCGCGAGCGCCGCGACTTCATCGTCCGCCGGTTCAACGAGCTCGGGCTGCCTTGCCATCTCCCGCGCGGGGCGTTCTACGCTTTCCCGCAGGTCTCCGTCACGGGCCTCGATGCCATGACCTTCGCCCAGAAGCTCCTCGAGCAGCAGAAGGTCGCGATGGTGCCGGGGACCGCCTTCGGCGCCGCCGGCGCGGGTTTCTGCCGGGCCTCCTTCTCGACCAGCTACGAGCGCATCCACGAGGCCAGCGAGCGGATTGCCCGCTTTTTGGACACCATCCGCCGCGGTTGAGCGTCCTTGCTTGCTAGCGGGGCGTTCCCTCGCGACGCTGGGGGTTCATGGAACGGAACACTGAGATCTCCCGTGCGGTAGCCATCGTGGGCCGTCCCAACGTCGGCAAGAGCCGGCTGTTCAATCGCCTGGTCGGCCGGCGCATCTCGATCGTGCACGACCAGCCCGGCGTCACGCGCGACCTGATCACGGCCGAGGTCGACGAAGGGCGCTATACCCTGATGGATACGGGTGGTATCGGCCTCTACAAGGCGGAGCTCACCCCGAAGGTCGTGGCCGACGCCGTCGAGGAGCAGGTCGGTTTCGCCCTCGCCGCCGCCGCCCTCGTCCTGCTGGTCGTCGATGCCACCGAAGGGTGCACCCCGCTCGACCTCGAGGTCGCGGCGCAGCTGCGCCAGGCCGGCAAACGGGTCGTCGTCGTCGCCAACAAGGCCGACACCGAGGAGCGCGACGGTCTCTACGGCGAGTTCTTCGCCCTGGGCTTCGGCGAACCGGTCCTGACCTCCGCGGAGCATGGCCGTGGAATCCCCCAACTGGTCGCCCGCATCGAGGCCGTCCTCGGTCCGGCCCCGCTGCCGGAACGCGACGACGGCCCCCGCGCCATCCGCCTGGCCTTGGCGGGCCGGCCCAACGTCGGCAAGAGCTCGCTCGGCAACCGCCTGCTCGGCGGCTCCCGCCTGATCGTGAGCGAAATCGCCGGGACGACCCGCGACCCGGTCCGTTCGCGGCTGTCCCGCGCCAAGGCCGACGGTTCCAAGGCTTCCTTCGTGTTGGTGGATACCGCGGGACGCCGCACCGCCAACAAGCGCGACACCCTCGATTTCTTTTCCCAGACCCGGGCCGATGAGATCCTCGCCGAGACCGACGTGGTGTTCCTGATCCTCGACGCGGGGCAGGGCGTGACGCGCATCGATAAGCAGCTGGCGGGCGAACTCGCGCTGCTCGGCTGCGGTCTGGTCATCGTGGTCAACAAGTGGGACCTCGCGAAGCAGGCCTTCCGCGAGGAGAACATCGACGGCTTCGAGGACGAGGAGGAGTTCCGCGCGAAGTTCCGCACCGCGGTCCGCCGGGAGCTGTTCTTCCTGCCCGACCCGCCCTTGCTCTTCGTGTCCGCCAAGACCGGCCTGCGCGCCGAAGACATGCTCGACGCGGCCGAGGACGTCTTCCGCCGCGCCGGCACCGCCATCCCGACCGGCCGTATCAACCGCGTAATCCAGGACCTCATGACGAAGCGCCCGCCCCGTATGGTCTCGGGCAAGCGCTTCAAGTGCTACTACGTGACGCAGGTCTCCAAGCGCCCGATCCGCTTCCGGCTGTTCTGCAACTCCGAGGAACGTCTGGAGGACGCCTACCAGCGTTTTCTCGTGAAGGGCGTGCACGAGGAGTTCGATCTCGCCGGCGTCCCGGTCTTCCTCGACATCGTCGGTAAGCCCAAGCAGCCCGGCCGGCGCGGGAGTGGCACGCCGCCTGGCGACAAGGAGGCCAGCCCCGTCGCCCCCGCCCCGGCCAAGCCCGCCGCGAAGGTCGTCGCCCGTCCGGCGCCGTCCGCCTCCAAGCCGCGCATCGGCAAGGTGCGCGTCTCTCGCGGTAAGGCCAAGCCGGTCAAGAAGGCTTACACCCGCTGGGATAAGCCGCGCTCCCTCAAGGGCCGCGCCGCCCGTCAGGCTCGGAAGTGACCCCCGCCATGGCCCCCGCCGCCCCGACGAACCCTCCGCGCCGTCTGGTGTTGCTCGGCTCCGACGAGATCGCGCTGCCCGCTTTCCGCGCGGTCGCCGCCTTGCCGGATGTCGTCATCGTGGCCGTGTACTCGCAGCCCGATCGCCCGGCGGGGCGCGGTCAGGAAATCCAGCCCAACCCGGTCACTGCCTGGGCTCGCGCGGCCGGCCATGTCGTCCGTCAGCCGGAACGCCTCGGACCCGAGCATGCCGCCGAGCTCGCGGCCGCGGGCGTCGACCTCGGCGTGGTCATGGCTTATGGGCAGATCCTGAAGGATGATTTCCTCGCCGCCCCGCTTCGCGGGCTCGTGAACTTCCATGGTTCGCCGTTGCCCGCTTTGCGCGGGGCGACGCCGATTGAAGGCGCGCTCGCGGCCGGTTGGACGACCACCGGGGTCTCCTTGCAGCAGGTTGTCCGGCGCTTGGACGCCGGTCCTTTGCACGCGACGGCGACGCTGGCGATTCTTCCTGACGAAGGGCGCGCCGCCTTGCGCACCCGGTTGGGGGAGCTGGCCGGCCGGTTGGCCGCCACGGCGCTGCCCGAGATCCTGGCGGGCCGCTCGCTCCCGCGTCCGCAGGACGAGGCCGCCGCCACCTTCACACGTCGGCTGACGCGGGCGGATGCCGCCCTTGATTTCGGCGTCGCCGCCGAAACCCTCGCGGCGCGCATCCGCGCTCTCGAGGGCTGGCCCGGTTCCACCTTCGAGCATGCGGGTGTCGTCCTCAAGGTCGGCGCCGCCGCGGCGCAGGCCGGGGTCGTCGACGCCGCTCCCGGTTCGATCCTCTCGGCGGACCGGGGCGGGGTCCGGGTCGCCTGCGGCGACGGGGTGCTGGTGCTGAGCCGGCTGCAACGCCCGGGCGGTCGGATGTTACCCGTCGGCGAATTCCTGTCCGGTCATCCGCTGACGCTCGGCGAGGTGCTGACCTCGGTCGCCATGCCGCCCCTGGTCGGCGCGGTCCCTTTCCCGCGGTCGCCGAAGGCGTAAGCGCTTGATTCGACGGCGGGATTTCGGTGTCATGATGCCATGCGCGCTCTCCTCCTATCCTTGCTCCTGACGGCGGGGCTCGGCGCGCAATCGGCCCCGCCGAAGGAGATTAAGTTTCAGGACATCGGTGGCGGTTCCTTCGCCGGTTTCACGGAGGACGCCAAGGCCGAGAAAGCCTGGGAACTCTCCGCCGAGCGCATGAAGCCCACCGGGGAGGCGGGCACGTGGGACATGGAGAAGATCGAGCTGCGCTCGTTCCGCGACGGCAAGCTCCAGACCACCTTCACGACCCCTTTCGGGATCGCTACGCCCGAACGCAAGGCCGCCCAAGGGGCCGCTCCGGTCGTCGTCCGCTCGGCCGCGTTCAACTTGTCGGGTTTGGGCTGGAGCTGGCGCTCCACGCCGCAGGGTGACGCCTTTGCCATCCTCGCGGGGGTCGCCGCCGAACTCGACCTCGCCAAGCCGGTGCTGTATCGAACGCGCATCCGCGCGGAACGTCTCGACGCCGCCACGGTCGAGCGCGGCACCCAGCTCACGTTCGTCGGCCAAGTCGTCGTCGACCGCCGCGACGAGCGGATGACCTGCGAGCGGGTGGTCTGTCTCGTCGAGGAAGGCCCGAAGGGCGAAGCCCTCTGCCGCTCCATCATCGCGCAGGGCAAGGTCGTCCGGATCGCCGGTCGCCAGACCTTGACCGGCGCCGCGGCGGATTATGATCTGCCCGCCGAACGTCTCCTGCTCACCGGTGGCGTCACCTTGACGGAGCCGGGCTTGCGCGCGACCGCGGGGAGCCTTCGTCATGAAGCCAAGCTCGATGTCACGACCCTCCAGTCGTCGGATGAGGCTCACCCGGTGAAACTGAATCTCTCCCGCCAGGACGAACCGGAGACCGAGCTAGCCGGACAGACCGTGGTCTTGCGACGGGAGGCGAAGGCCGAACGCACCTTGGTCGAGTTGGCGGGGCGGGCGACGTACGTCGCCGGCAAGGATCGGCTCGAGGCTACCCGCCTGATCGCGACCGAAGCCAAGGGCGTCACCGTCGACCTGCGGGCTTCCGGCGGGGTGAAGGGGCGGGCGGACGACGCCGATTTCGATTCGGAAGAAGCGCGCTGGGAAAGGTCCGCGGGCGTGTTGCGCCTGCTCGGCCGACCGCACCTGCGCCAAGCCGATGGGTTTGAGGTCACCGGCGCCGCGATTTATTCGGACCGTAAGCGTGAGCGCGTCGAGGTGCGATCCGCACCCGGCGTCCGCGCCGCCGTCCGGTTGCCCCCCGACGATACCCCAGGTGCGTTGCCCGGGCAGGCCGAGGCGGATCAGGTGGTGCTCACCGTACGGCAAGGGGTGGTCGAGGCCGACCTCGAAGGTGCCGTGCGCTATGTCTCCGGCCTCATGACGGCGCAGTCGGATCGACTGGTCGCCTTCTCCAAGCCGTTCAAGACCGGCCATGTCCTCAGCAAGGTCTTCCTGACCGGCAAGGTGACCTATGTGCAGCCCGGTCTGGCGTGCGCGGCGGAACGTGTCGACTACGTGCCGAACGTCGCCATCGAGGAGGTTCTCCTCAAGGATCGTCTCACCGGTCGCCCCCGGCTGCTCAATCTTTCCGGCGGCGCGGAGTCCACGCGGCCGCGGCTCTTCGTCCAGTTCGCCGACGGCAAGAAGGCGGATTTCGTCGCCGACTCCCAGGAGATCCTGGCCGGCCCGGACGGGGCCAAGTTCTTCCTGCGGGGTAACGTGGGGATGAAGGCGGACGGCGTCGAGGCCACCTGCGACCTGCTCGAGGGCCTCGTGTCCCCGGACAAGAAGGGGCGGCTGGTCGCCCGTCTCATGGTCGGTCGCGGTAACGTCAACGCGCTCGCCGGGGACGCCGCCGCCCGGGGCCGGGTGCTCGAGGTCAAGCCCGAGGAAGGGTTGGCCCGTCTCACCGGCGATGCCCGTCTGCGGACCCGCGCCGGCATCGAGGGTGTCCCCGCCAAGGAAGTCATCTACGACTTCCGGACCAAGGGGTGGCGCATGGACTCCGCTTCCGACCAGGCGGCGCCCGACCAGGTCGTGCGCCCGAAGATCTTCCTGGGCGAGGACTTCACGTTGCCGGCGGTCAAAAGCCTCGACAACGGCCGTTGAGGCGGCCCTCCTTAACGTCATGGCTTTAACCGGCGAACAGGGTCTGGTCCGCGTCGAATCGCTCGCCAAGCACTACGGCCCGAAGGTCGCGGTGATGGATGTCAGCCTGCGGCTGAAGGCCGGCGAAATCGTCGGCCTGCTGGGGCCCAACGGCGCCGGCAAGACCACCACTTTCTACATGGTCGTCGGCCTCGTGCCGTCCACCTCCGGGCGCGTCTTCCTCGATGGCCGCGACATCACCGCCATGCCCATGTGGCAGCGCGCCCGCGCCGGCCTCGGCTACCTCCCGCAGGAGGCGTCCATCTTCCGCAAGCTGACGGTCTGGGAGAATGTGATGGCCGTCGTCGAGACGCTGGACCTCGCCGCGCCCGCGCGCCGCGAGCGTACCCAGCAGCAGCTGCACGACCTCGGTCTCGAGAAGCTGGCGAAGCAGCCGGCCTTCACCCTGTCCGGCGGCGAGCGTCGGCGGCTGGAGATCGCCCGCGCCTTGGCGACGAACCCGCGTTTCCTGCTGATGGACGAGCCCTTCAGCGGCGTCGATCCCATCTCGGTCGCCGAGGTCCAGGCCATCGTGCGCCGGCTCAAGGATCGCGGCATCGGCGTGCTGATCACCGACCACAACGTGCGCGAGACCCTCTCGATCGTCGACCGCGCCTACCTCATCCATCAGGGGAGGGTGCTCGTCTCGGGCACCCCGGCCGACATCGTGAACAACCCCGAGAGCCGTCGCTACTACCTCGGCGAAGGCTTCAAGCTCTGAACTTATGTCCGACCAAGCCCCCGACACCCGCCCGGAATCGGTCTCCGTCCGCGAGTTCTTCGACTCCTTTCGCGACATGCTCCAGATGGAGCTCTTGGCCGGGGAGGCCGGGCTCGACAACATGATCGCGGAGAAGTCGCTGAACCGCCCGGCCCTCGCCGTGACCGGCTACTTCAAGGAGTTCGCCCATAAGCGCCTGCAGCTCTTCGGCGCGGGCGAGATGGCCTACCTCGGCGACCAGACGGCCGCGGTGCGCGAGAAGCTCCTCGACGATGTCTTCGCCAAGCGCATCCCCGCCGTCGTCGTCTCGCGCGGCCTGCCGGCCGATGACATCCTCGTGAAGCTCGCGGACCGCCATAAGGTCCCGCTCATCCGCACCCAGCTCAAGTCCAAGGACTTCTCGGCCGAGGCGACGGTGCTCCTGGAGGAGAAATTCGCCCCGCGGACCAACCTGCATGCCACGCTCGTCGACATCAAGGGCGTCGGCGTGCTGCTACGCGGCGCCTCCGGCGTCGGCAAGAGCGAGTGCGCCCTCGCCCTGATCGAGCGCGGCCATTCCCTGGTCGCGGACGACTTCGTGATCGTGACGCTCATCGGCGACCGCGAACTCCAGGGCAAGTCCAAGGAACTCAACCGCGGTTACATGGAGTGCCGCGGCATCGGCATCATCAACGTCGCCTCGATCTTCGGGATCCGTTCCGTCCGCCTCGAGAAGCGCGTCGACCTCGTCGTCACCTTCGTCCTGTGGCAGCCCGGCATGGACGAGGAACGCTCCGGCCTGGAGGTCGAGACCTACGAGATCCTCGGTCGCAAGGTGCCGCACATGACCATCCCGGTCCGCCCGGGCCGCGACATGGCCCGACTCGTCGAGGTCGCCGCGATGGTGCAGGCGTTGCGCGGCATGGGGCATGACTCCGCCAAGGAATTCAGCGACCGGCTGATCCAGCACATGGCCCGCGGGGACCAGGCGAAGGCCTGACCTTTAGCCCTTCGTCCCGTCCCAGCGGCAGTCGGCCATCACCCGCAGGCAGATCTCGCGCAGGTCGAACAAGGTGGCCTCGAGATCCTGCGTCGCCTCGGCCGAGTTGAGCCGGGCCGCGGAGGGGAGGCCGGCCTGCAATCCGATGGCGTGGTTGATGGAGGTCAGGGCGCGCTTCATGTGGACGAGCGCGAGCGGCAGGTCGCCGGTGTCGGTGGCGTTGATGGCCATGACCACCTGATGTTGGGCGTCCCAGAAAGCGAGCATGAGGTCGGCCCCGAGTTCGCCGCCGATCTCGGCCGGGTTCGCCCGGCAGATCGTACGCCAGGCGCCGATGAGCTGGATGCCCAGTGCCCGGGCCACGACGTAGACGGGATGCTGGTGGATGCAGTAGGGGAGGTCGGCGTCGTCCTCGTCCTCCGCGGTGTCGTCGCCTTCGCCCGGGGCCCAGTCGGCGCTTTCCCAGCCCATGCGCCGGGCGCTGGCGTCGAGCCGGTCGGGGAAGGGCTTGACCTCGTTGTAGTAGGAAAGGAAGCGGCCGACCTCGAGGTCGTTGCGGTGCAGGTAGCCCGCCCAGTCCGCTTCACCCCAGGAGGCGTTGCCGGAGCCGTCGAATTCACCTTGGGGATGGTCGCCGTCCTGCATCCTTCCAGTATTGGCCGAAAACGACGGCTGGCAACCCCTTGTGCGAAAATCCCCTTGTCCCGGGGGCGGGGAAAGTGGCTAATCGGGGCATGGCCACGGATTTACCCACCTTGACGGGCGCTTTGGAGGCGGGCCGCGACCTTTCGGCCCCGGAGGCGGGGGCCGCGGCCCATGCGATGATCGACGCCGGGGTGACGGATGAGGCCAAGGCAGCTTTCCTCCTGGCGCTCGCCCGGCGCGGCGAAACCGCCGTGGAGGTCGCGGCCTTCGCGCATGCCTACCGCGAACGGGCGCGCGTCGTCGACTTCGGCGACGTCCCCGCCCGGGCCATCGACATCGTCGGCACCGGTGGCGACCGCTCCGGCAGCTTCAACATCTCCTCCGCCAGCTCGTTGATCGTCGCCGCCGCCGGCGTGCCGGTGCTCAAGCATGGCAACCGCTCCATCACGTCCAAGTCCGGCAGCGCCGATTTCCTCGCCGGTCTCGGCGTCGCCTTGGAGGCCACCGACGACCAGTTGCGCCGCGCCTTGCGCGAGGCCGGTTTCTGCTACCTCTACGCGCCTGCTTTCCATCCGGCCTTCAAGGCGGTGCTGGGCGTCCGCAAGCGCCTCGCGGAGCAAGGCCACAAGACGCTTTTCAACGTGCTCGGGCCGCTCATCAATCCGGCGCGGCCCGCGGCGATGATGGTCGGCGTGTACGCTGAGCGCTGGGTGGCGCCGATGGCCGCCGCGCTCGGCGAGCTCGGCGTGCGCCGAGGTCTGGTGGTGCATGGCCGCGCGGGCGGCGGGATGGATGAGCTCACGACGGCCGGCGAGACGCGGGTCCGTGGGTGCGGCGAACTCGCCGCCGTCGACGGCGTCTGGTTGCCTGGAGACTTCGGTTTCAAGACCTGCCCGGTCGCCGACCTGCGCGGCGGCTCCCCGGAGGAGAACCTCGCGCTTTTCTCCGACCTCTTGGTCGGCGCGGTGCCCGAAGGTCTGCTCGACACGCTTTGCCTCAGCGCCGGCGCGGCCCTTTGGGTGGCGGGCCGGGCGACGGACCTAGGGGCGGGCGCCGTCCGGGCGCGGCAGATCGTCCTCGGCGGCGAGTTGCGCGAGCAGGCCCGGCGCTTGCGCGAGGCTTATCGCGAGGGCTGAAGCGCCGCGAGGATCAGCGTGACGGTTCGCTCGGTCGCGCCGCGGTTGGCATGATGCCAGTCGGCTCCGTGGCGACCGGCCGCGAGCCGACGGCCTTCGTCGGCGCAGAGCTCGGCAATCCTCGCTTCGAGCATCGCCGCGTCCTCGACGCGGAAGGCGGCCCCCGCCTTTTCAAGGCCCCGGCAGATGTCGCGGAAGTTCGTCATGCGTGGACCATACACGATGGCCACGCCTGCGGCCGCGCATTCGACGGGGGTCTGGCCGCCTTCGTGCGGCGGGAGGCTCTTGCCGCAGAACGCGAAGTCGGCCGCGCGGGTGAGCCGGCGCAGCTCGCCGGTGGTGTCGGCGAGGTGAATGATCGTCCCGGCGGGGGCGACCGCGCCGCCGGAGGAACGCTGATGCCAGGCGAGACCGCTGGCGCTGGCCTCGGCGGCGACGTCGGCGCGGCGCTCGGAGTGGCGGGGGACGAGCAGCAGGCGGACGTCGGCGCCGGCGTCGCGCAGCTGGCGCACGCTGCGGATCAGCCGGGTCTCCTCGCCGGGCCAGGTGGAGGAGCCGAGCAGGACCAAGGTCCGCGGGTCGGCGCCGAAGCCGAGGTCGGCGCGGAGCTGCGCGCGCTCCGCGGCGGGCATGGGCGCGTCGGCGGCGACGTCGAACTTGAGGTTGCCCGTCGTCTCGGCGGCGAAACCGAGCTCGCGGAAACGGCGGGCGTCCTCCTCGCTGCCGGCGGCGATCCACCGGAAGTGCGCGAGCACGTAGGCGGAGAGGCGGCGGAACTTCGCATGCCGGCGGAAGGAGCGGTCGGAGAGGCGGGCGTTGATGAGGAAGGCCGGCACACCGCGGGACCGGGCTTGGGCGAGGTGCTCGGGCCAGAGCTCGCCTTCGACGAGCAGAACGGCGTCCGGTCGGATCCGTCGCCACGCCAGGGCGCTGCAGGGCCAGAGGTCGGCGGGGAAGAGGCCGATCCGGGCGACGTCGGCGTAGCGCTCGCGGGCCAGCCGGTAGCCGGTGCTCGTGGTCGTGGTCAGGACGAGCTCGATCTTGCCGCTGGCCTGCAACTGGCGGAGCAGGGGACCGATGGCTTCGATTTCCCCGACCGAGACGGCTTGAATCCAGACCCGGCTGCGGCCCGGGGTCTTGGGGGTCATTTCCGGGAAAAAGCCCAGCCTTTGGGCGAAGCCGGCGCCATAGCCACCCCGCCGCAGCATCCGCCACATATAGTAAGGCAGGGCCAGCAGCAGCAGGAGAGGGAAGAGAATCCGGTAGGCCCAGGACATCGTCAGCCCGACCCTGCCGAGGGCACGCGAGGCTGTCAGTTCCAAAGGAGCCTCTTTTTGCCGATTTTCCCGCTTGCACGGGAGGCCCGGGGGTGTTTGAACCAACTTTCCACCGTTTGGAGCGACCGCCGATCGCTTCGGACATCCCAACCAAAACCCAGTCAGCTACCTAAGATCCAAAGTCCCCTCCTTCGGCAGGAATCGGGATACGGAGCCCAAAAAACATGAACATCACCGTTAAAGACCTCCTCGACGCCGGCGTCCACTTCGGCCACCAGACGCGTCGCTGGAATCCCCGCAGCCGTCCGTACATCTTCGACCACCGCAACGGCGTGTCGATCATCGACCTCGAGAAGACGCACGCGTGCCTCGCCGCCGCCGCCGCCTACGTCGAGGAAGCCGCCGCGAAGGGCAAGGAAGTGCTCTTCGTCGCCACCAAGCCGCAGTCCCAGGAAGTCGTGCGCCAAGCCGCCAAGTCGACCGGCATGCCCTTCGCCGTGAACCGCTGGCTCGGCGGCACGCTCACCAACTTCGCCACCATCAAGCGCTCGCTCGACAAGTACCGGAACTACCTCCGCATGGAGCAGGACGGTTCGCTCCTGAAGATGCACAAGAAGGAAGGCGCCGCCGTCCGTCGCGAGATGTCCCGCATGCAGCGTAACTTCGAGGGTCTCCTCGAGTACCGCGAGCTGCCGGCCGCGATGATCGTCATCGACACCAAGCTCGAGGAGATCGCCGTCAACGAGGCCAACCGCCTCAAGATCCCGGTGATCGGCCTCTGCGACTCCAACTCCGACCCGACCCTCCTGCAGTTCCCGATCCCGGGCAACGACGACGCCGCCAAGTCCATCCGCCTCGTGGTGGAAGTGCTGACGCAGGCCGTCCAGGCTGGTCTCGCCCGCCGCAAGGTCGAGCGCGACCCGCGTAAGACCGTCACCCCGGTCGCTCGCCAGGACTCCGGCGAATCCGCCCAGCCTGAGGTCAATATCTCCAAGGAGCTGCTCGATGCGAGCAGCGAACCGGTCGCCGAGGAGGGCGCCGCCGGAAAGCTCGTCCGCGTTCGCAAGACCATCAAGTAAGCGTCATGTCCGCCATCACCGCCCAGACGGTCAACGAACTGCGTCAGCGCACGGGCGCTGGCCTCATGGATTGTAAGAAGGCCCTGACCGAAGCCAATGCCGACATGGAGAAGGCCGTTGAGATTCTCCGCATCAAGGGGGTCGCGACGCGCAACAAGAAGGCCGACCGCAAGGCTTCCGAAGGCATCCTTGCCGTCCAGGTTTCCGCCGATGGTCGCCATGCGATCCTGCTGGAGCTCAACTGCGAGACCGACTTCGTCGCCAAGAACGAGGCCTTCGTGGCACTCGCCAAGGATCTTGTCGGTCAAGCCGCGGCCAAGGGCGTCGAGAACCTTCTCGACCAGCCTTACCATGCCGACGCCTCCCGCAAGGTGAATGACTACCTGAACGACCAGGTCACGAAGATCGGCGAGAACCTCAAGGTCTCCCGCGTCCTCAAGTTCGAGGCCAACGGCGTCGGCCGCGTCTCGGCCTACGTCCACACCGGCGCCAAGATCGCCGTCCTCCTCGAACTGGGCCTCAAGTCCCAGGCCGCCGCTGCGCATCCCGATGTCGCCGACCTCGCCCGCCAGCTGGCGATGCAGGTCGTCGCGAACAACGCCCGCTTCGTCCGCCGCGAGGACGTCTCCGCCGAGGTCGTCGCCAAGGAGAAGGAGATCGCCCTCGAATTCACGAAGTCCGAGGCCGACAAAGCCATCGACGAAGCCAAGCGCGTCGTCGAGGACTACCGCGGCCAGCTCATCGAGCAGAAGGCCGCCAACGACGCCGAGGCCATCGCCGAGCTCGAGAAGCGCATCGTCGTCTCCGAGAAGCAGGTGATCGCGTCCGAGTCCCGCAAGAAGGGCCAGCTCTCCAACATCGAGAAGATCGTCGCCGGCCGCGTCGACAAGTTCTTCGCGGATGCCTGCTTGCTGGAACAGCCGTTCTTCCGTGATCCCGATAAGAAGGTCTCCGACCTGCTGACTGAGGCTAAGGCCAAGGTTGGCGAGGAAGTTTCGATCGTCCGCTTCGTCCGCTTCCAGGTGGGCGAGACGGCCGCCGAGTAAGCGCCCGAAAGCCTTGTTCCGGGCCGGCTTCCGCGCGGAGGTCGGCCCTTTGCTTTACAGGGGCCGCGGACGGGGCTAGTCTCAGGCATGCGCTTTCGCCCCGACCTCTTCCTGCGCTGCGCGCGTGGCCGTTGTCCGGACTGCGGCGCCCCGGAGCAACTGACGGGGCTGGCGACGATCCGCGACCGCTGCACCGCCTGCGGGATGGTGCTGCGTCGCCGGGAAGGTTTCTTCCTGGGGGCGATGGTCTGGAACTACGGGCTCACGGCCTTTGGTCTTCTGCCGGTCCTGCTTGTGCTTCGCGCCTATGACTGGATCGGCTTCGCCGCGGCGGTCTGGCTCGCGGTCGCGGTCATCCTGCTGGTCCCTTGGCTGATCCATGGGGTCGCCTGGCGGCTCTGGCTCGGCACCTACTACGCTTTCCTGCCCGAGCAGCTGCCGTCGTCGGGACGTCGCCTCGACGACTGACGGTTCAGTTCCGGCGCGCCGCCATGCGGCCGACCAGCTCGACGAGGAAGGCGGTGTCGCCGCGCGTGCCTTGCAGCAGGGCGCTGGCCTCGGTGGTCAGCGCCGCCACGCGGGCCTGCGCCGCCGGCACGCCGAAGAGCCCCGCGTATGTCAGCTTATTATTCTGGGCGTCGGCCCCGACGGGCTTGCCCATCTGGACGGAGTCGGAGGTCAGGTCGAGCAGGTCATCGACCAACTGGAAGGCGATGCCGGCGGAACGTCCGGCGCGGCGGAACGCTTCGACCTCGGCGCTCGCGGCGCCGCCGACGAGCGCGCCCATCGCGAACGAGGCGCTCAGCATCGCGGCGGTCTTGCCGCGCAGGATGAACTCGAGGCGATCGGGGTCGGCTCCGGCGGCGAGCCCGCCCATGTCCTCGGTCTGGCCGCCGACGAGCAGGCTCGGGCCGGCCGTCACGGCGAGCTCGAGCGTCAGGTCGCGGAGCAGGGCGGGGCGGTCACCGTAGCCGCGGGCGAGGAGCTCGAACGCGAACGGGATCAGCGCGTCGCCCGCGAGCAAGGCGGTCGCCTCGTCGAAGGCCTTGTGGCAGGAAGGTCGGCCGCGACGAAGGTCGGCGTCGTCCATGCACGGCAGGTCGTCATGGATCAAGGAGTACGTATGGATGCACTCGAGCGCGACGGCGGCGGCGCGGGCGTCGCCGGCCGGGTCGAAGGCGCGCGCCGCCGCCAGGGCGATCACGGGCCGGAGGCGTTTGCCGCCGGCCTCCAGCGAGTGGCGTATCGCCGCGTGGAGCCGGGCCGGGCGGGCGTCCGCGGGCGGGGTCAGGGCACGAAGGGCCGTCTCCACCTCGCCGATCAGGCCTACGTGGAGGGACTCGAACCGGGCGCCATCCATGGGCTTACTCCTCGGTTGCGCCGAGGCGGAAGAACGTCGCCGTGCGGCCGACGCTGCCGATGACCTCGCTGTCCGTCAGCTTCGCCAGTTCCTGGGCCTGGGTGTCCATGGCCTCGCGTTCGGCGGTGAAGCGGACCTTCACGAGGTCTGCGTTGCGGAAGGCGTCGTTCAGCAGTTTGGCGATCCCCTCGTTCACGCCGGCCTTGCCGACGAAGACCTTCGGGTCGAGGGTCTGGGCCAGGCTACGGAGCTTGCCGCGTTCCGCACCGGTCAGGCTGGGTTTGTCCTCGGGACCTTGTTCCATAGGCCTATTTCCGTTTTGCGAGGCAGGGGAGTCAATGGACTAATGGTCCGGGACCCGGTTGCGCCGCCAAATTCAGTGGGTAGAGTGTGATGGGCATGCCCGCTTCGCCCCCTGTCATCGTCCCTCGCCTCCGCCCCGAGCTTCGTCCCGAGACCGACCTCCGTCCTGCCGAGCCAGTCATCGTGCACATCCGTTGCGCGCCCAACTATGCGCCGAGCATCCGGATCTGGCAAAGTACCTTCCTGCTCGATCGCGACTCCGCGCACACCAGTGCCTTGGTCGACTGGAAGGGCATCACCAGTTATCCTGAATGGACTTGGATCCGTTGGGGCTCTCCGCACCCCTTTACCTTGATCTTCGAACCCTTACCTCGGTCGGTGCGGGTCTTCGATCTACAGGAAATCATTCCAGAGCCTCGGGGCTGGCATTTTTTGGGAATCGCCCGCAAGGCCCAGGACGTCTACCACCTGGATCTTCCGTAATGGCCCTTTCGTGGGTAAAAAGGGTGTCTTCGGGGCCTGTGAATAACTTGGCCGGGGAGGGGTTTCCGGCTTGCCTGAGCCCCTGCCCCCTGTCATTTCCAAGGCTCACTTCGTTAGGGAGAGGGGCGGAGCCCTTCTCACGCTGGTCGGTAGGCGAAAGCCTATTCCAGACGGAGCGCCCGGCCGTTCGGCGGGGCCTCGGGGATTTCCCCCAAGTCGGCCAAACCAAACCCAAACTAACCCAATAACAGCCATGTCGATCGACAAGTCGGATATCATCAAGAAGCACCAGCAGGACGCCAAGGACACCGGTTCGCCCGAAGTCCAGGTCGCCCTGATCTCGGCCCGCGTCAACCACCTCACCGACCACCTTCGCTCCCACCGTAAGGACTTCCACTCGCGCCGCGGTCTCATCATGCTGACCAACCGCCGTCGCAAGCTGCTCGCCTACCTCAAGTCGACTGATCTGGACCGTTACAACGCCCTGATCTCGAAGCTCAACCTGCGTAAGTGACCGCCGCCTCCGGGCGTCTCGGTTCTCCAGACGTCCCGGCCTAGCGCCGGGACGTCCGCTTTTTCCACCCAACCAACAACCCGCCGGGCACATCGCCTGGCACAACACACAACATACCATGAAACAGAAACACTCAGTGACTATCGAAGAACTCGGTATCACCATCAGCACCGGCTCCATCGCCCGCCTCGCCAACGGCGCCGTCACCATCAGCAAGGGAGAGACCACGCTCTTCGTGTCGGCCACCGCCGCCGAGGATCTCCGCTCCCCCGACCAGGACTTCTTCCCCCTGACCGTCGACTACCGCGAGAAGTTCGCCGCCGCCGGCCGCTTCCCGGGCAGCTACTTCCGCCGCGAAGGCAAGCCCTCCGATAAGGAGATCCTGACCTCCCGCCTCTGCGACCGCCCGCTGCGCCCGCTCTTCCCCGAAGGCTTCCTCAATGAAGTCCAGGTGATCGGCCTGCTGCTCTCGGCCGACCAGATCAACGACGCCGACGTCCTGATGGTGAACGGTGCTTCCGCCGCGCTCCTCTGCTCCGACATCCCTTGGAACGGTCCGATCGCGGGCATCCGCCTCGGTCGCGTCGCCGGGCAGTTCGTCATCAATCCGACCCACGAACAGCAGTACGAGTCCGACCTGGACCTCATCTACGTCGGTAATGAGAGCGACATGATGATGATCGAAGGTTCGGCCGACCAGCTGCCCGAAGTCGACTTCATCGCCGCCCTCGAGTACGCCCAGAAGGCTATCCAGCCGATCATCGCCGCCCAGCGCAAGCTCGCCGCGATGTACTCCAAGACCAAGCGCGTCTTCCCGCTCGTCGTCTGCGAACCGAAGGCCCTCGCCATCTGCGAGCGCGTCGCCGGTGAAGGCGACCAGCTGAAGAAGGCGATCTTCCTCGCCTCCAAGAAGGAGCGCGGCGACGCCGTCAAGGTCGTGGTCGAGAAGGCCAAGGCCGCCTGCAAGGCGGAGCTCGGCGACGTCTTCGACGCCCGCCAGATCAAGATGGCCTTCGAGAAGCTCCAGGAGAAGGTCTACCGCAACGCCATCATCCAGAGCGGCGAGCGGGCCGACGGCCGTAAGCCGTTGGATCTCCGGGCGATCTCCTGCGAAGTCGACGTGCTCCCGCGCGTCCACGGTTCCTCGCTCTTCCAGCGCGGCGAAACCCAGGGTCTCGTCCTCGCGACCCTCGGCACCTCCAAGGA
>CAIRWP010000132.1 GCA_903882335.1 uncultured Opitutia bacterium
CCCGGTGACCAACGCCCGCTACTCCTGGGAAAAAGACCTTCCGGCCGGCGAAACCGCCAAGCCCGTCGTCGCCAAGGAGCCCGTGGTCGAGCCTCCGAAGGACGCCGGCCGGGCCCGCATCATCTCCGTCCGCGAGGACGCTGGCCTCGTCGCCCTCGCGCGCTCCGAGAAGCCTGAGCCCAAGTCCCGCCTTCAGTTGGTCAAGGACGGCAAGGCCATCCTCGTCGAAGTCGTCCGCTCCGACGACAAGATGATCGTGGTCAGCATCATCCCCAACCAGGACAAGGCCCCCAAGCTCCTCCCCGGTGATGAAGTCGGTTGCGGCGTCTTGGCGCCGGCCCCGGTCGCCGAGTGATTTCGCCGGGGCGAGACAGCCCCGTGACAGAAGGACCCGCCCGCCCCAGGCCGGCGGGTCTTTTCTTTGACGGTTACCCCGGCTAGACCGCGGAAAGGCCCACTTTTCCCTCCATCGTTGACCGTGCCCGCTGGCACGGCTATTGCTCGAAATTCCTCCGTTACCATGTCCGACATCCCTCCCGTCCGCCGCTCCGGCATCCTGCTGCGCAAGCTCCTCACCATCCTCGCCGGTCTGGTGCTCTTCGTCTTTTTGGCCGGCCTCCTGGCGGTCTGGGCCCTCGGCCGGTTCTCCCCGGGTCTGGTCGACTCCGCCCTGTCCGAGGCCACCGGCGCCCACGTCACCGTCGAGGACAACGACACCAACTTGCTGGTCGGTCGGCTTTCCTATGCCGGCATCACCGTCACCAACCCGACCCGCTGGAGCGAGCGCGAGTTTCTCAAGGTCCGTCGGTTCTACCTCGACGTCGATCCTTGGTCCTTCGCCGGGACCGGCACCCAGAAGGTCCACGAGGCCGAGCTCGACATCGACCGCGTCGTGCTGACGGGTAAGTCGGACAAGTTGCTCGAGCTCCTCGGCGACAATAACGCCCTCGATATCTCGAAGGCCCTCAACGCCGAGGCGCGCGACGCGGCCGACGCGGGACCGGCCGGGACCCCGAACGCGCCCCGTCCCTACGAGATCGGCAAGCTGCGCGTGCGCGTCGGCCACCTCACCGTGGTCGGCGGCGACGGCACGGCCCGCCGCCGCGTGCTGCTCGACCAGGACATCAATTTCGTCTTCGAGGCCCGCGACGTCACCGATCGCAACGAGAAGGAGACGGTCCAGAAGCCGCTCCAGGCCATGCTGCAAAAGGAGCTCACGAAGGCCGCCACGATGCTGCTCTTCGACGTGGGCGCGCAGCGCCTCCGCCCGTCCGTGACCGAGAAACTCCTCGGCGAAAAATAATCTTTCCGATGTCCGACCCTACGCCCGCCCCCGACCAACCCGCCCCCGACGATCCCGCGCTCCGCCTCGCCGAGCTCGCTGGTGAGGTCGCGCGCCTCAAGGATACCTTGCTGCGCAGCCACGCGGATCAGCAGAACCAGCAGCGCCGGCATCAGCGCGAGCGCGACGACCTCCGCAAGTTCGCCGTCGCCGGCCTCTTGGAGGACCTGCTTCCCGCGCTCGACTCGCTGACGCTCGGCCTGGAGTCCGCCACCAAGCAGCCCGAGGCGAAGGCCGTCGCCGATGGGTTCCGCATGGCGGTCAACCAGCTCCGCGCGACGCTCGCCGGCCACGGTCTCGCCGAGCTTAACCCGCAGGGCCAGCCGTTCGACCCGTCCCGCCACGAATCCGTCGGCCAGCAGCCCAGCGCCACCGTGCCCGAGGGGCAGGTCGCCTTGGTCGCCCGCCCGGGTTGGCTGCTCCACGACCGCGTGCTGCGGCCGGCCGCCGTCTTCCTTTCCACCGGCCCCGCCCAAGCCTGAGTCCGGAGATGGCCGCCGACTACTATAGCATCCTCGGCGTCGCGAAGGGCGCGACGGGCGACGAGATCAAGAAGGCCTATCGCAAGAAGGCGATGGAGCACCACCCCGACCGCAACCCCGGCAACAAGGAGGCGGAGGAGAAGTTCAAGCAGGCCTCGCGCGCCTACGAGGTGCTGAGCGACGACGCCAAGCGCCAGCAGTACGACGCGATGGGCCA